>CAYQNT010000108.1:0-8942 GCA_964418865.1 uncultured Rikenella sp. | reverse complement strand
GGAGACTTGATTGCCTGAAGGCGATTCAGGATACCGGATACCAGACAGGTACCGGTGTAATGATCGGTCTGCCATACCAGACTATGAGCGATCTGGCTGATGATGTCATCTTCATGCGTGATTTTGACATTGACATGTGCGGGATGGGGCCGTTCATTGAACACACCGATACCCCGCTGGGCGTCAAGGGTACTGACAATCTCTTTTTAAGAGAACGTTTTAATCTGGCTCTCAAGATGATAGCCGTTATGAGAATCATCATGAAGGATATCAATATCGTTGCCTCCACCGCCATGCAGACACTTGACCCGGCAGGACGGGAAAAAGCAATCATGTGCGGTGCAAACGTTGTCATGCCTAACCTCACCCCTGCAAGGTTCCGGGAAGGTTACCGCATATATGAGGGTAAACCTGGTTATCGTGAAGCAAACGAATCAAATATCAGCGGGCTTAATTTTGACCTGATACCGGGTATCACAATCGGGCTCGGCAGTTGGGGTGACACCCCTCATTACAGAAGAAGACTGACAAAGGACTGATTATGCTGCAAAACAAGCCAGCGATTTAACAACTAATCTTATTTTTAACGAAATTGCCCGTCGTTCTTAACCCTGAGATGATGAGAAAAATTCTTCTTTTATCGGTGATGATACTTGCATCGCTGATCATGAAAGCCCAGCCTGAACTGAGCTACTACCTTCCTGTCGGAGTGACCTTCGACAAGTCGATACCCACCCCTGCCTCCTCCATCGGTCATGAGGTGGGCGAATGGCATGTCACCCACGATAAACTGCTCGCTTACATGAAGCTCCTTGACGGTGTCTCCGGCAAGGCAGTATGGGAAGAGTACGGCAAGAGCTGGGAAGGGCGACCGCTGGGACAGCTGATAATCACCTCAGAAAAGAACATGACACGGCTGGAGGAGATAAGACTCGAGCACCTCAGGCTCTCAGACCCTGCGGTATCAAAGAGTGTCAGCACAGATAAAATGCCTGTCATCATCAAGCTGGGTTACGGTATTCACGGCAATGAATCAAGCGCCCAGAATTCATCTTTGCTAACGGCATATTACCTTGTTGCCGGACAGGGTAAGGAGATAGAGAGGATACTTGACAACGCAGTAATACTTATTGACCCTTCACTCAATCCTGACGGAATGCAGCGCCACTCTACATGGGTCAATATGTACCGGGGTAAAACCCTCAGCACTGATCCTTCAGGACGGGAGTTCAATGAGGCATGGCCCGGCGGAAGAACCAATCACTACTGGTTTGACCTGAACCGCGATTACCTGATGCTGCAGCACCCTGAGTCAGTCGGACGCGTGGCGGCCTTCTTCCGCTGGATGCCCAACATCAACACAGACCATCACGAGATGGGGGCTAACTCCACCTTCTTTTTTCAGCCGGGCGTTAAATCACGCAATAACCCGGTTGTTCCTGCTGCCAACCAGGAGATGACGGCAGAGATAGGAAAATACCACGCCAGACAGCTTGACTCAATAGGCAGCCTGTACTATACCGAAGAGAGCTTTGACGACTTCTACCTTGGCAAGGGCTCATCATACCCTGACGCTCACGGGTCAGTAGGTATACTCTTTGAACAGGCAGGTGTCAAGGGCCATCTACGTGAAATTCCAGGAGGAGTTCTATCTTTCCCCTTTGCCATAAGGAACCAGTTTAACGTCTCCCTTTCAAGCATTGAAGCGGGTATCTCCCTGAGAACAAAGCTGCTTGATATGCAGAGAGAGTTTTACCTCTCTGCCGTCAGGGAAGCAGAAGCAGCTCCCATCAAGGGTTACATCTTCAGAGCCGGTGATGACAAGAGCGCTGCCGGCAGGTTCATAGAGAACCTTCTCAGACATAAGATAGAGATATGGAGCGCCGGGCGTACCATCACTAAAAATGGCGTGACATATAGCAACAGAGACAGCTATTTTGTTCCGGCAAAACAGAAGGAGTACCGTTTTGTCAGAAGCCTCTTCGAACCAGTCTTTACCTTCACTGACACAGTATTCTATGATATATCCACCTGGGTAATGCCCATGGCCTTTAATCTCAGCTACACTGCCCTTGGCGGCTCTGAAGCTGCAGGCATGGCAGGTGAGAGAGTTATGTCAGCGCCCATGCCTGTAGGTAAGGTTACCGGCAGTGGGAACAGATATGCATGGCTCTTTGAATGGACTGACACTTATGCACCGCGGGCACTCAACTTGATACAGAAAGCAGGATTGACAGCAAGGGTGGCAGCCAGACCCTTTACTGTCAGCATTGAAGGAAAAGAGAAATCATTCGGTTATGGAACCATAATGATCCATTCGCGTGAGAACCTTTTCACGCAGGAGGAGATCAGCAGCATCATGGAAAATGTTGCAGATGAGTGTGGCATAACAATACACGGTGTCTCAACAGGACTTACACCTATAGGCATTGATTTGGGTAGCAATGATTTAACTCCTCTTGTGATGCCCTCGGTGATGCTTATTATTGATGATGGCATTCCTTCCGATGATGCCGGAGAGATATGGCACCTGCTTGATGTGCGATATGGCATGGAGGTCACTCTCATGCCTGCCTCAAGGATAGCGTCTGCGCGGCTTTCAAAATATAATGTGATCATTATTGCGGGAAATCCGCCTGTGCCGCAGTCTGCCATTGAGAGCATCAGGAGCTGGAACCGCGAAGGCGGAACAATAATTGCCTACAAGGGAGGCAACCGGTGGGCAGCAGCAAATGGTTTCGCGGAGATAAGCTACGTAGAAACTGCTGCCGTCCCGGCAGCCATGGAACGGGGGTATGCCGACAGATCGGCAGTCAGGGCTCTGCAATCGATCCCCGGATCAATATTCATGACAAAGATTGACCTGACGCACCCGCTCTGCTATGGCTACACCAGTGAGTACCTGCCTGTCTTCAAGGAAGGGTCAACAGCGGTTATGATGACAGGTAGCCCGTACAACAGTCCGGTGAGATATACCTCTTCACCCCTTCTCAGCGGTTTCTGCTCAAAGGAAAATCTTGGCAGGGTTAGCAACAGCGTTTTTGCCAGCGTACAAGGCGGACCAGGGAGGGTGATCTCAATTTATGACGACACCAACTTCAGGGCTATATGGTACGGCACGTCAAGGATCTTTGCCAATGCCGTTTTCTTCGGACAGATACTCAGATAGGAAAGCAGATACGGCCAATAGCAATCTCCTCTATCTCACGGAGGGCTTTCTCAAGTGAGCTGAGCTGATCCCTTCCGCCCGACAGCTCCAGCAAGATAAGTCCTGCCGGTTCTCCGAAATAGACCTCGTTAACTCCGAGTCTCGTCCGGATGTTACATCCGTAGGTTGTCAGTATGCCCTGTACCTGTATGCCCAGATCATCGCGTCTGGGCACAAGAATACCAAGCAGGGTGGTTCCATCACCATCAACCGGGGCATCGGAGAGGCCGTGAGAGAACACCATCTCCTTCACGAAAAGACCTTCGATCTTTGTCATCCTGGCAACCATCTGCTCACAGTCGTCAGCATGACCGGCAAGATGAATGATCATAAATCCTTCACGACTGCATAGCTGGTCATTCAGCTCATGGAACCCCAGTCTGGTGCTGACAACAGCGGCATGCTCAGAAAGGGCTTTCTGAACCAGGCCTGCCTCTTTGATCCTGTCGGTGATCTTAATACCTAATAATCTGACCATAGCAATTGCTTTTAATAGTAAAGATCTCTCTCTCCGTTCTTAATACGCTCTATCTTCTCTCTAATACCCTGCTTCAGACCGTCTTCAAGGTCAACCATATTTTTCTCAATGGCTTTCCATCCTTTCTCAGCCAGTTCGGGTGTGGCGTAATCCACTATGTATTCTGAGAGTGTGAGTATAGCGTTTGGCGTGCAGTAACGCTTTATGAACCCCGGTACGGAGAACTCCATAAAGTGTTCGCCTGTGCGTCCGAGCCTGTAGCATGCTGTACAGAATGAGGGGATATAATCGTTGTCTATAAGTTCATCTATGACTTCGGCAAGCGAACGATCATCGTTAATCTTAAACTGTTCGCGGTTAAGGTTCTGAACCTCATTCTTTGAAGCTGAGTATGCTCCAAGCTCCAGCTTGGTGCCTCCGTCAATCTGCGACACCCCGAAGGCCATGGCCTCAGCACGCACATCCGGTGTCTCACGTGCTGTAAGTATCAGTCCGGTATATGGTACGGCAAGACGTAATATGGCTATCAGCTTCTTAAAATCATAATCATTGACATAATAATTGCCTTTAACGTTAAGCATTGATGCATCCTTTATTCTCGGGAATGATATGGTATGCGGTCCAACGTTATAGCATGCCTCCAGGTGGTTGGTATGCCTCACCAACCCCATGACCTCAAACCTCCAGTCGTACAGACCGAAGAGGGCTCCTATGCCCACATCGTCTATGCCTGCCTCCTGTGCCCTGTCAAGGCCGGTGAGCCTCCAGTTATAATCCTTTTTCTTTCCTCCGAGATGATACCATGAGTATGCCTCAGGGTCATATGACTCCTGAAAGATCTGGTAAGTGCCTATACCTGACTTGCCCACGGTGCGAAAACCGTCAATATCAAGGGGTGCGGCGTTGATATTTACCCTGCGTATCTCCCCCCTGCCCTTCTTAATGCTGTAGACCAGCCTGACAGTGTGTGCTATAAACTCAGGGCTGTACTCAGCGTGTTCACCGTAGACCAGTATCAGCCTCTTCTGTCCGTTATCTTCAAGTGCCTCAACTTCGGCTGTAATCTCCTGATCGGAGAGAGTCTTCCTGCTGGCCTCCTTGTTTGTTACCCTGAAGCCACAGTACTGACAGTTATTGCTGCACTTATTGCCTATATAAAGTGGGGCAAACAGCACTATCCTGTTCCCGTAGACATTCTTTTTGAGCTCTCTGGCTCCTGCCTTGATCTCCTCTACAAGCTCTTCGTCTGTGGCATTAATGAGCACGGCTGTCTCAGCAAGGGTGAGACGCTGCTTGGATAGCGACTTGGCGATCAGCTCCCTGACTCTTACCTTGTCAGCTTTATTGTTGTTAAGAAATGACCATAACTCTGCCGGGTCTATGAAAGGCTCCATACGACGGTCTGGTATACTGCATTTTTCTGGATTGAATTTCATCTCTTTAATTTTTTGTTTCCGACCCTCTCGGAAGTATATCATACAAAGATACGGAATTTAAGGGCTGGGTGTTCCGTAATCTTAGAATATAAGCTCCTTCATCTCCCTTACTCCCTCTATAAGTGCCTTCTCCGTTTCCATGCCGGCACGGCATGCATCCAGGCGTTTGTGGAAGAAGAGGGTCAGTCGCTTCCCGGGGATATCATCCTCATAGTTTTCAATGTGAAGGAATATGTCGGGCAGCTCAGCTTTGTTGTCTGGAATGCAAACCATTCCCCTCGAATAGAATGCATCCGCTGCGCATGAGACAGCGTAAAGTCCCGGCGGTGGCACAAGTTTGGTCCGGTCAGTAACTGGTATCCTGATCATTGGCACCTTAGGGGTGATACCCGGATCATCCTGCAGAGCCGTTCCGATGATCAGGTAGAAATGGTCAAGGTAGGCGTTTGCTCGCTGAATGTAACCTTCTGACAGTGCCTGCCTGATACGGGTTGAGCTGACAGTTTCATTCTGCACCTCCTGCATTGGTATCTCCTCAGCATCAAAACCGTATCTCTGCCGCCATTCCCACAGCGCCCGGTAATCGCCTTCCTGTTTGAATCCAAAATGGTGGTTATGGCCCACCACAATGACTTTAGCCTTCAGTACACCGCATAGGATGTCCCTGACAAACTCCTCACTGGTGATACGCGAAAAGTCAGGGGTAAATTCAACGATAATGACATTATCCAGACCAGCTTTCCGGAGTAACTCTATCTTTTCATCTTGTGAGCAGATCAGTTTCAGTCCCTTACCGGCCGTCTCAGGGTAGAGTACGACCCTCGGATGAGGATGGAATGTAATGAGGACGCTCTCTCCTCCATGAGCGGCAGCTAGTTTCTTCAACCTTCTGATGATGGTCTTATGCCCGATGTGCACACCGTCAAACGTACCTGTTGTGATAACAGGTGCTTTTATCACCGCTGCCTCCTCAAAACTTTTGAATATTCTCATTCTGCTGCCGTCTGAGTGCTCTCCTTTACAAAATATGATACCTTCTCTATGGAGGTGATCATGTCAAACTCCTCAAGAAAGACTGTGTCAGGTACATTTAACGGCACTGTGGTGAAGTTCATGATACCCTTTAGTCCGCTGCTGACAAGCATTGTAGTCACCGTGACTGCCTGGTCAGGAGGAATAGCCAGCACTGCAATTGTTATATCCAGCTCTTCCTTGATTTTCTTCATCTGATCAAGGCGATAGCATCTCACTCCTGCCACAACCTTGTCAACCTTTTGGGGATCTACGTCAAAGGCGGCCACCACGTTTAGGTTTGTGCGCTTACCCATGAAGTATCCGGTGATGGCCCTTCCAAGGTTACCCATACCGATGATTGCCACATTGAGACCATTGTCAGCATCTATTATGGATCCGATAGTTCTGATAAGGTCCCTCACATCATAACCTTTACGCATCACGCTTCCGTATCCAATGAGCATAAGGTCGCGCCTGACCTGCACAGCCGTGATATGAAGCATGGCCGCCAGCTCATGTGAAAATACATAGTTGCGGTTTTCAGCAAGTGAAGCTATCAGCGCGCGCCTGTACTGACTGAGGCGCTCAACAGTCTTTCCCGGTAGTGTCTTCATAATCCCGTATTAATATTAGTAACCTGTGACTTTGGAATAATCACCTTAAACACTGATCCCTTATCCGGGACACTCTCCACATTAATAACTCCATGGTACAGCTCCACCACCTTCTTTACAATTGAGAGGCCGAGGCCGCTGCCGCTAATATTACGGGTCTTGTCATTCTTTATCCGTGAGAATTCTTCAAAGAGCATTTGACAATCATCTTTATTCATGCCTATGCCTGTATCAGCAACTGAGAGGCTGAATTCACTTTCATTACAATCGACAGTGACGGTCACTGTTCCGCCGGTCTTGTTATACTTGACGGCATTTGAGACCAGGTTATTCAAAATGATCTCGAAGTCGTTGGGGTCAGCCCATATTGTCTTACAGCCTTTGATATCTGTCACGAACCGAATATCTTTATGTATTGCATAAGGGCTGACGGTCACAACCGCCATGGAGACCAGTTCTTTCAGGTCTACATCCTGCATCTTCTCAATATGTCTCTCAAAGCTGACCTTGGTGAAGTCAAGAAGGTCCATGATCAGGTAGCGCATACTGTCAATCCTTTGCAGCGATCTTTCTATTGCCGAAGAGTAATCATCCATTGAATCGCCCAGCTGCCTCTCCTGCATCATCCGGAGGTAGCCTTCAATAGCATTGAGCGGAGCCTTCATCTCGTGCGATAGCACGGAGAGGAACTGGAACCTGACCTTTCTTCCCTCTACCTTTAGTTTATGTGTTATCCTGCGCAGGTACTGCTGCTTGGTTATCTGCTCTATGGATGCCTTTAGCTCCTGTGGTGTAAAGGGCTTGGGGATGAAGTCAATGGCTCCGTCATTGTGTGCCTTGACAGCCACATCGATGGAGGCGTATGATGTTATCATAGCCACACCGATGTCATAGTTCTTTTTCTTCACATACTCGAGTACCTCCACTCCCTGTATCCCCGGAAGCTTATTGTCAAGAAGGAGGATGTCAGGCATCTCCCGTTCAATGATCTCGATTCCCTCTTCACCTGTGGCGGCCTCTAAAATGTTAAAGGTATAATCCTCATCCATGAAGGGGTAGGTCACATGAAAATTTCCGAGTATTCTTGCCACGCCGGACCTTATACCGGGCTCATCATCTACAACAAGTATTTTCAGCTCTGCCATAATATCTAAATCTTAAGAAGCTTTTTTATTTCCTGTTCAAGCTGTTCGGGTCTCACTCCTTTTTCAAGATAAAGGTCAGCCCTGATCCATTCGCGATCCTGTCCGCCGTTCAGCCCGAAGGTTATGCCCGTCTCCCTGGAGACTGCCGTTGCCAGTATGACCGGCACCTCAGGGTATTTTCTCTTGAGCTTATAGCAGAGGATAAAGCCGCTGTCGTCATTTTCCATCATCAGGTCCAGCACTGCAATGTCAGGTTTCAATCTGGCAATGACCTGCTCGGTCTCTGCCTGGCTCTCCACAGCCACAACCTCAAAGCCTGCCTTCCGGAGGTAAAAGGCTACCTGAAACAGGTAATCGGGATCATCGTCGGCAAGAAGAACAGTATATATTTTTCGGCTCATAATAACGTGTTGTTAATTAATTACTCTCTATAGTTTCATACTATCAGGGCTATTCTGCCTTTCTTGGAAGTATGATCCTGAAGGTGGTGCCTGTTGGCCCCTTTTTCGCATTGGTGTTGGTCTCTACAGTGATCTGTCCCTTATGCATCTTCACTATGCCATAGGTAGTTGCAAGACCTAGTCCCGTGCCCTGTCCAATACCCTTGGTGGTATAGAAGGGTTCGAAGATCTTGGGCTTATCCTCCTCTGTTATTCCTGTTCCGGTGTCAGAGACACTGAAAATGACGTCACTGGGAGTATCCTCGAGACAGACTGTCAGGGTACCGCCGTCAGGCATGGCATCAATAGCATTCCTGAAGAGGTTTGTCAGCACCTGAGTCATCTGTTCAGAGTCGATTGAAGCGTCTGGATTAGTTGTATGGTCATCGATAACTGCCTTGATGTTGTCAGGGAAGACAACGCCTGCTATGCTGTTCTCAGTGAGCTTAACTATGCTTATTTCCTGATGATTCACCTGGCTCTTGCGGGCAAAATTAAGCAGTCCGCCTACAATCTTCTTGCAGCGTGCAGTCTGTTCCACAATCAGTCTCAGATCTTCGCGGACAGGGTCATCTTCCTTACATTCTTCAAGCAGGATATTGCTATA
>CAYQNT010000107.1:5877-8953 GCA_964418865.1 uncultured Rikenella sp. | reverse complement strand
CAGTCTGTCCCTGATTTTGATTCCCGAAACCATAACCTGCATTGAATCCTCGGCCACGACCAGCGCCTCTTCCTCGCCCCATACCACATGGTCCACGCCCAAAGCCCCGAGCTCCTTGCTCCATGCCCCGTGCTCCTTGCCCCATGCCTCGTGCTCCTGCAAATCCCGGCACATCAAATCCTTCACAAAAGCCAAATGCTCTTCCTGTTCTTGAACCCATTCCGACTGGTCCTGAACGATCTCCTCCTGGCATAATTTTTAATTTTATTTGTTTAACATAAATTTAATTTCATTCGCGGTTTTCAGGCTTTTCAATGATTAAATTGATCAAAATCCTGAAACCTATCCTCAAATATACGAATTAAAATGAACATATGTTCACTTGGATTGCTTTTTATTATCAATAAGAGAGAGATTTTTATTAAATTTTGCTTAATCGGAGACGAAGATATTTCAGCAGAAATGCCACAGAGTAGAAGAGACGAAGATGCTTTTGCAATAATGCTATACAGTAGAAGAGACGTAGCAGCTTCTGCAATCCTGACAGAGGGTAGAAGAGCCGGGGCCGGCAGAGCTTATGCAAACCTGCTTTAAGCTTAAAGAGCGGGAGGTGTCCCAACAAAATGGTAGCTGAGCTATATAGGATATTTCAGAATTCCAGTATATCACCCGTTTTGATGGTGCGGGTGCCAAATAATCTTTGGAACTCTACAAGCGCTGCTCCTGATGTGCAGTGGGAGGGAAGCACATGCTTCACCTTTTTACGCTGCAGGTAGCTGATGGTCTCCCGGGTTTGCAGATCATTCTCCTTAAGGTGAAATCCACCCATTATGCCAAATATTTTATCTATACCAGTGACCTTAATTGCATGCTCAAGAGTATTTACGATGCCGGAATGACCGCATCCAGTCACCACAAACAATCCTTCAGCCAGCGTCATGGCAAGAGCGGTATCATCCATGACAAAATCGGGACTGCCATCTTCGAATAGAAATGAAGTGGATTTTGTCTCGAAGGCTGTCACTCTGGGGATCTCTCCCAGAAAAACAATCCTTTCCGACAGATGGACCGGAGTGTTTGACAGTGTGACCGAGAATCTAGCGTGCATCTCATCCTGCGTGCTTTTCAGTCCTATATAGGTGTTGTCGGTTTTGCGAAACCTTTTCACGAAACATTCCGGGTGACAAATGAGTTCTCCCCCTCGGAGATATTCAAGTCCGTTGCCGTGATCATAATGACCATGACTCAGAACTACAAAGTCAATGCGGTCAAGGGTAAGCCCCATGGCAGCGGCATTCTTCATGAACAGGTCACTCTGGCCGGTGTCAAAGAGGATCCTTTTATCGTCGCACTCAATCAGATAAGAGAGACCGTGCTCAGCTGCTGTTTGAGCTCCTGCACTGTTTTCTGCAAGCACGAATATTTGCATCTGTATATAATTTTATTCTGGGTTGATAGAATCGCACATGATAGATATCCAATGTGTTGGTTTCGGGTAGCACAAAATAGCGCTTTGGTTTGAAGAGATGCCTGCAAAAAACAACAAAATGCAATGAACCATAAAAAGAGATATTTGTTAATAGTAGTATTTTATTTCAAAATAAAAAAAAACGCCATGAAAAAGTTAGTTATTTTATTATCGACATTCCTTTTCTCTGTCGCTTTTGTTTTCGGGCAAGCCGAGAAAGGAAACAATGAGAGTATTAAAGAGGTTAAAAAGGAGCTTAAAACCGAAAGAGTAGCTCTTAAAAACCTGAAGGGGCACGAAGTAGGTGTCTTAGCTAAAAATAGCTTTTATGCAGACTTTGGTGACATCCCCAACGTCAAATGGGAAAGAGTTGGGCCATTCGATGAGGCAACATTTACCAAGGACGGGAAAGAATTAAAAGCATTTTACGACTTTGATTCAAAACTGGTTGGAACAACCCGTAATGTAACTTTCGCTGATGTGCCTGCTGATGGACAGAAGGAAATCCTAAAAGAATATAAAACGTATTCAATCGGGCCTGTTATCTTCTTCGATTATGCTGAAGCAAATACATCGGACATGTACTTGTTTGAAAGGCAATTTACGGGTGAGGACAATTATTTTGTAGAGTTGGCAAAGGGGACTGACAAAATTCTTGTTCAGGTTAATAAAGACGGCGAGATATTATTTTTTAAACAGCTTTAATATTTTGATGATTTAATTAAACATAAGGAGGGCATCTCGTCGGGTATAACGAATCGTCCGCCTATGTTTTTTTCTTTTGATTTTGGGTGGCATACCAATTAGGTTTACTGCTTGGTTAATTGCATGATAAGGTTTTCAGGTGAGATAATCCAAATGATCGCCTGAGCCTTATTTTTAATTTTTACCATACGGGTGAAAAGGTCAGTAAGCCAGAGCTCAGTACCAGTTGTACCAGAGAGATATTTCCAGGGAGGCCTGGCGCTTGCTTGCGCACAACAAATAAGACTGATTTATAACTGCCTGATATCGTCTTATAAACCTTAATGTGCGAGATCTGATTATGTTTTACTATTTTTAAACGAACAATCATTCATTTGAATTAATAAACAAAAATCAGAAGCAATGAGTTATTGGCTTAAGATCAAAGCGAAAGTGAATCTCATCATTGATGTCATCATGCTTGTCTCAATGATGGCTGTTGCAGGGATAGGCCTTCTCATGAAGTATGTCCTGCTTCCCGGATACAAGGTCAATGAGGTATATGGCCGCAACGTCGAACTCTATTTCTGGGGATTCGACCGGCATCAGTGGGGTGCCATTCACCTCTATGTAGCACTCTTTTTGGTCTTCCTTCTGGTATTGCATATTCTGTTTCATTGGGACATGATTGTCTGTATTCTGAGGAGAATGGTTAGAGGAAGAAGTGCAAGGCTGGTTGTTTTTATTGTAATCGGACTTTTGAGCCTTATTCTTGCCCTATCCCCGTTTGTCCTGAAACCCGAGGTCAGGCAGGTGGAGAGGTCTAATAATCATAGCCGGGACATTGAAAACGTTGATCAGTTGCCTGAACAGTCGCGCACAGAGGCCCATGCTGATGCGCTGGAAACAGATGCGGAACACCTT
>CAYQNT010000107.1:2300-5867 GCA_964418865.1 uncultured Rikenella sp. | reverse complement strand
ATGTCTCAGAACGTTATGGCTTAAGTGTTAAACAACTGGCAGCAGTAATTGGTGTTCCTGCTGAGAGTGCCGGCGAAAGGCTAGGAAGGCTTAGAAAGAATTATGCGTTTGACTTTAATGATCTGCGCGAGTTCATAATCTTAAAACAGAACAAGACAAAAGATTGATTTTCATTTTTAACCCCGGTCACCCTGTTCATTAAGCCTGACAATATCGCCGGAGGTGCATTTATCACAGTTCTCCTCAGGGGTGGAGGAGACTATCGTCTCATGACAGTTGTTGCACCGGTACCAATATTTGTCAGAGGTAAATGTTCCGCCCTGGATCAATATAGCTTTCCCTTCGACAAAAGCCTTTGCTACATTCTTCCGTGCCTTACTATAAAGACGTGTAAAGGTAGGGCGCGAGATGTTCATCTTTTCAGCAGCCTCTTCCTGTGTCAGATTCTCATAGTCAGCAAGCCGCATAGCTTCATATTCTTCAAATGACATGAGCACGGATTCAAGCTTACGCATGGGTACGCCGAATGGCTTGAAGCCCTCCATTACCGGAGGTTCCTTGATATGCCGAAATCTTCTTCTGTTAGGCATCTCTGAATTGAATAGCCTGCTGTAGTGACTGATCATCCTCAGCCGGGCTGATTTGCTGACATAAAGTTAGCAAAGAATTCAATTCTTTTTTAAAGCATCAAAGTACATCGCCATGGAGCGGTAGAGGAAATGAGTCCATTTGCCGAATGGAACAATAATAAGGGCCCACTGCGCTAAAACAGTTAGATGCAAAAGGTATAGCCATTTATTAGTTTCAATTATTCCAAGGTCAATAAAAAGTCTGACGGCAAAAGCGGAGACACCCATCATTAATAACCAGGCAATAAACATCCAGTCAGAAGGCTGTGATTTTTTGTTCAGTTCTCTCTTTTTCGCTATGCGTTCACTGACAAAAATGACGGTTACGGCAAAGACAGTCAGGCTGAGAACATAACCAAAAATCACAACAAATGTATTGTCGTTAGCAAACCAGTCGAGGAACACCGTGGTAAAGAGAAGTCCCAGGTATCCAAAGACCAGTATAAGGTGTTCAAACCATCTCACCTGGCTGTCATCGCATCCGAGCGTTCTTTTCTGGGTAAACATATGGATAAAGAGGTCAGCAAGGGCTGTGATATACTTTTTCAGGGGAACCTTCAGGCCTGGCTTCAGAATGATGAAATACCACATACGAACCAGGTTTGGGAGTAGTATAACTGTGAAAACAGCGGCTATTGCCAGCATCTCAAAGAGATGCCCTGTGTGCATTATCTTTTCGAGGTTGAAACCTACGGAAAATGAATATGTCAATACTCCAAGTGCTACCAGTACCATGGCAGTGACGGCGGCAGGCATCGACTTGTAGAGCAATCCGGACAGACCTGTCCAGTCATATACCGAGGTGAGCCACCTCCTGAGTGACATCATCAGTTCACCAGGTTCTGCTACCTGTGGGCAGTGTGTGGTACACTCACCGCAATAATAGCATAGCCAGGGCTTTAGTGACCCTTTAATATCATCTTCCAGTCCAAGCACGCTGTACCTGATCATCTCTCTGGGAAAGGAGTCAGTCTCGGTTGAGAGGGAGCATACGGCAGTGCAGGTGCCGCAGTTATAGCATGCATTGAAATCAAATGCACCGAATTTTTTCAGTTCACTGCTGAATGCGTTATTTACTGCAGCCATTATTGTTTTAATTTATAAGAAAAATATTCATCCATATCGTCAACCTCTCCTGTTTGCACGAGGTTATATTTAACCAGGGTCATGAGGTAATATACCACTTCATGGCCGGGCATTGCCAGTTTCTGTGATAATTGCGCAACAGTCATGTCACCCTCTTTCAGTGCATCTAGCATCGACTTCCTGATTCTGGTGAAATTCTTCAGGTTTTCTTTGGCCGCTTCCGATACTCCTCTCTTCTCCCTGAGGTATCTGAATGTTTTACCCTTTTCTACTTCTTCCATGGACCAGGCTTAAATATTATTTACAAGTACATCAATCATACTTTCTATCTCATTATCCGAGAATGCAATCAGGTTGATGGCATTGACAGGGCAGACAGGGAGGCACATGCCACAGCCCTTACAAACTGAGTTATTGATGACTGCTATCTCTTTTTGTCCCCCTTTCTGCATTTTTATGACATCAAACGGACAGGCTTCCTGGCATTTGCCGCACCATGTACAGAGATCTTTGTCTATCTCGGCTATGATGGGTTCAAGCGCCAGTTCTCCCTTGTTTACAAATGAGAAGGATTTTGCAGCTGCTGACAGGGAAGAGTTGACTGATTCTGTAATGTTCTTTGGTCCCTGGCATGTTCCACAAATCGTTACCCCGTCAATTACCGTCTCAACGGGACGCAGTTTCATATGTATCTCATTGAAGAATTTATCACGTCCCTTCGGCAGCTTGAATACTGATGCTACTGAGTTGTCAGCTCTAGGTACCATTCCTGTGACAAGCACCAGAAGGTCAGGTTCTACGGTTATCTCACGGCCACCGGTCATGATATCGTTTATTTTAACTGAGATTACTCCTTCAGTGCAATCAACTGCAGGAGGATTCTCCCCATAGGACTGGAAGTAGATATCTCCCATCCTGAGCGATTCGGCATAAAGCAACTCCTGTTTGCCATATGTTCTGATTCCCCTTGTGAAATGGAAGTTGTTGATGTTGCTGAATTTCTTTTTTGCCTCCAGGGATGTATGGATCGCTGATGTGCAGCAGTACCGTGAGCAGTATTTATTATCGCCTTCCAGCTGCCTGCTACCCACACAATATATATATGCTATATTTTTGATCTCCCTGCCTTTGTACACCAACTGTCCCTTATTTAGGTCGGCTATTCTTTTGAACTGGGGCAGTGTAACCACATAATCAGAGAGGTTATACCCGAATTCTCCTTCAGCTGGGGTATAAGGATCAAATCCGGTTGCCATTATTACTGAGCCAACCTTCACTTCTATTGTATCTTCCTGTTGGGAGAGGTCAACGTTATTGCATATTTTTTCGCATTCACCGCACCGGGTGCAATTTGCCATATCAATGACCGGGTAATATGGAAACTCGCCAGGGTTGTTATGATATATGGCTTTCCGGTTAGTGATATTGAAGTTAAAGTCATCAGGGACCGCCACCGGACATACTTCAATTGCTTTCTGAAGGCTGACTTTATCGCATTTACCCTTAATGTACCTGGGTGTAACCCTGACTTTTAGGGTAAAGTCGCCTATACTTCCGGCATTTGAAACAACTTCGGCTCCTGTAAGCAGGGTAATGTTTTCGCGGATAAAAATTTCATTATAAAGTCTGGAGACAATGTCCCCGCCTGTCTGATTGTTTGGGAACAGGGTGTCCCACTGTGAGACCCGACCTCCAACGAAGTGTTTCCTTTCAATCAGAGTGACAGGGCATCCCATATCTGAGAGCTCTATGGCTGCCTTCATGCCTGCCACGCCGGCACCAATGACTGCAATAGCTTTCTTTGAAGAAATGATAATCGGATCGAGTGATCTTGCCAGCCGGACTTTTGCTA
>CAYQNT010000107.1:0-2200 GCA_964418865.1 uncultured Rikenella sp. | reverse complement strand
GCCAGAAATACGCCCTCTTCTCCCTCAACGGACGCTTTTACCTTCTCAACATCAATGTAATCGGAGATGTTCCCACCACAATGGCATATATAAACGCCTAATCTCTTGTTCATCCTTTACGAATTAAATAACTCATTGCTTCAGAAGATGCCGACCCGGCTGAGAGGATGGAGTCCGGAATATCCATCGGTCCTGATGCCGTACCTGCAACAAACACACCTTTGACAGAGGTCTGGGCAGGATTGGCAAGAGGTTCGGCCTGGTCAATGAAGTTTAGAGGATCAAGTTTCAGTTCTCCTCCCTGGAAAATTGATGCAGCTTCAGGGTTGGGCATTACACCTACTGATAATATCACCATGTCATGTTCCGCTTCTTTAACCTTGTTCTCATTGATGTCTTCATAGCGAAGAATAAGATTGCCATTCTCTTTTTCGGTGATCTTGCCTATTTTACCTTTGACGAAGTTGACTCCCATGCCCTTGGCTTGTTCATAAAACTCTTCGAACCCTTTGCCGAATGACCTTATATTTATGTAATAAATAGTCACGTCGGCCATAGGCAATGTACCCATGAGAAGCTGTGCCTGCTTGAGTGAGTACATGCAGCATATCTGTGAGCAAATAGTACTGCCTGCAGTGGCATCACGTGAGCCTGCGCAGAGTACATACGCGAGCCTGTCAGGTACCTTGCCGTCACCCGGTCTTAGTACGGTGTTGAACGGCCGGGTTGGGGCAAGCTGCCTTTCCATCTCCATTGATGTGAGAACATTTTTATATTGGCCGTAACCATATCTCGGTATCTGCAACGGGTCGAACAACTTAAATCCTGTGGCTACAATAACAGTCCCGACACTGACATGATGCTCTTCTTCTTCCATTGTGAAGTCTATGCATTTGGTGGGGCAGACCTTTTCACAGGCACCGCACAGGGTGCAGTTTTCTATATCAATGGCTGCCACCCTGGGGCTGGCTATACTGAAGGGTATGAAGGCTGCCTTGCGCCCAACAAGGTTATACTGGTACTGGTCTCTGACAACCACAGGGCATGCCTGTTCGCAAAGCTGACATGCAGTGCAGTCTGCTTCAACCACATACCTTGGGTGCTTTATTACTACTGCCTCAAAGCTGTTCTCTGCCTTTTTGACCACCTCTCTGACCTCACTGCCTGTAAAAATGGTTATGCCCGGGTGCCTTGATATTTCTGACATCTTGGGGGTGGTAATGCATGCTGCACAGTCAAGCGTTGGGAAGACTTTGCTCAGGAGTATCATCTTTCCTCCTACGGAAAGTTCTTTTTCCACAAGCAGGACTTTATACCCGTTATTTGCCAGGTTCAGTGCAGCCTCTCCGCCTGCTATGCCGGCACCTATGACAAGCGCATCATAGGCGGAGGTTTTAATCTTTTCAGCCATTATCAGCTTTTTGAGGGTTGAAGTAAGTATTGGTAAAAGGTCCTGATCTGTTTTATGAAAGACTCGCTGCAGACTGAGCATATTGCGGCCATTCTGAGACGGGCGGGATCAATGTTTTTATCTTTCATCAATTGGTGTGTGACACCCACGATTTGACCAGTCTTTTGGGTACAGGTTTCCCCATAGGTACAGTCACCTCCGTCAGCGGCAATGAACACACCGTCAAACCCCTTTTCAAATGCATGCATGATCCAACGTGGTTTTATACCGCTGGAGCATGGCACAGCAATAGTGTAGACAGTAGGAGGGTAGTGTAGTTTAAGTAATCCCGCCATATCAATAGCGGGATCAGATATCTTTTCCGTTGAGAATACCAGTATCCTGGCGATCTTTTTCTCCATGGATCCAGGGAGTCTGTTACTTCTTTCTGAGATAGATCTTGAAGAAGCCGCTCTCTTCCACAGTGCCTAAATACTCATGGCCCTGCTTGGAGCACCATTTTGGTATATCAACCCTGGTACCCTCATCAGCGCTGAGCACTTCCATTACATCTCCGGTACTGATTGTTCCTAATGCCTTCTTTGCCTCAAGCAATGGACCGGGGCATGCTGTTCCTCTTGCATCAACGGATTTTGAAATTGTGACGTTTTTTAATTCTTCTGGTGTCATGATGTGTAGGTTTTAATCATTGTTTATTTTAAGTACAGATTTGATCATTCTGGTAAATTAACTTCGCCGAGCTCTCCATCAGTCAGCGGACCGGTTAGTTCTGCCGAGCTCTCCATCAGT
>CAYQNT010000106.1:0-8955 GCA_964418865.1 uncultured Rikenella sp. | reverse complement strand
CAGCAGTCAGCAGTCAGCAGTCAGCAGTCAGCAGTCAGCAGTCAGCAGTCAGCAGTCAGCAGGAATGCATGACCTCAAGACATCAGACCTTCCGACCTTCAGACGGAGCGAAGCGACAGACCTTCAGACATCAGACCTTCAGACGGAGCGAAGCGACAGACCCTCAGACTTCAGACCTTTGGACCCTTCAGTCGTACATCTGGTATGACGGCCGGGGGCTGAGGTACTTCTCGAGGATCATGTGGATCTTATCCGGGAAGACAGGCTTGAGATTGTATTCGGTGCAGCCTGCTATATAGGCTTCATTTTTGGTCTGCTCAGAGTAATAGGCGGTGATCATTATCACGGGTGCCGAGCGGTTCAATTGACGAAATGCCCTCGTGCACTCAATACCATTGACAAGTGGGACAAGAAAATCCATAAAGACCAGGTCGAATTGCACAAGGCCTGATGTGATAGCATCAATAAATTCTTTTCCATTGCGGAAAACGGAGATATGGGCACCGGTCTCCTTCAGAAGTGTCTCGTAGTATTTAAGAGACGCAATGTCGTCCTCAACAATTGCAATCTTTTTGCCTGTAATATTCAGCATCGTCTATAAAGTGAACCCGGGGTTTATGTTCCGAACTCAGCGTAAAAGTATCCGGCAAGGAGTAGCAAGAATAAACATTATTGGCTCAAGTTTCAACTTAACGAACAACTTATTAACAACAACTTATGAACAAAGGATCAGGGTGAAGATAACGCTCAGATAATGAACGTCAGAACAATTTTAACGGCACTCCCACTTGGTGGTGACGCTTCCGGTGGTGACAGGCGCAATGGCCTTGATGGCGATTAGCTTCTCGCCGCAGTACTCTGATTCAGTGCCATAGGAAGTCGGATTATTGTTTTCATATGTCACTGTCTGACATATCTGGCATCCGTCACCCAATAGTTCGCACGAGTTAAAGGAGCAGGTAATCAAAATCAGGCAGGCGACGTAGAAAAGCTTTCTCATTATCTGTGTTTACGGAGTAACGGCAAAATTAAACAAATAGTATCATAACTACAATGCAGCATTTTTTGTAAATTGGAGTCATTAATCTGAACTATCAGCAAACGCAAAAAAAGTATCATGGAAGAGATCACAACTTCACAGTCACCCGTTAACATAGAGGAAAATCGTATGATGAAGCATATAAATGTAGCTGCCATCATTCAGATAGCCTTTGGGGCCATTATCGTCCTGATCGCATTGTTCCTCGCCTTCGCAATAGGCTTTGTAGATCAGTTTGTGGATGATGCCACAGCAATGAAGGTCATTGGATTAGTGGGAACACCAATCATCGTTCTTTTTTCGCTTTTTGGCGGAGCGATGATAGCTGGTGGGGTCGGCCTTCTCTCATGCAGGCCATGGGCCAGAATACTAACTCTTATCATGGCGGCGCTGGGTCTTCTCAATATACCCATCGGAACGCTTAAGGGAGTATATATCATCTGGGTTCTGGTGCAGTCAGAGACAGTTTCATTGTTTGACAAGGGTTGTAAGAAGCAACCCCTGACTCAATAATAGGGCAGCGCTCTCATAAGGCGGACAAAATGATTATTTTTGTTGTCTGTAACCATAAAAGCCATGGCAGACGACAAGAAGATTATTTTTTCCATGTTCAGGGTGAGCAAGAGCTACCCTCCTCATAAACAAGTTTTAAAGGATATATCGCTCTCTTTCTTTCTGGGCGCCAAGATCGGTATAATAGGCCTTAACGGCTCCGGTAAGTCAACCCTGCTTAAGATCATTGCCGGTATTGAGAAGGAGTATCAGGGTGAGGTGGTCTTTTCTCCGGGATATAGCGTGGGGCATCTTCCTCAGGACCCCCTGATGAATGAGAACCGCACTGTGCTTGAGATAGTTGAGGAGGGTGCTGCTGAGGTTGTTACTGCCCTCAGGGAATATGAGGAGATTAACCTGCGCTTTGGTGAGCCTGAAGTGTATGAAAACCCGGAGGCTATGGAGAAGCTCATGGCCAAGCAGGCTGCGCTGCAGGAAAAGATCGAAGCTCTTGACGGCTGGAACCTTGATCACAGGCTTGAGCAGGCCATGGACGCCCTGAATTGCCCCGATCCTTCAACCCCTGTAAATATCCTCTCCGGTGGAGAACGCCGCCGGGTGGCACTATGTCGCCTGCTGCTGCTTGAGCCTGACGTGCTGCTCCTTGATGAGCCTACAAACCACCTCGACGCTGAAAGCGTACAGTGGCTCGAGACTCATCTCAAACAGTATAAGGGAACGGTGATTTGTATCACGCACGACAGGTACTTCCTTGATAATGTGGCCGGATGGATACTGGAGCTCGACCGCGGTGAAGGGATACCCTGGAAAGGTAACTACTCGTCATGGCTGGAGCAGAAGGCTAAACGTCTGGAGCTTGAGGAGAAGGGAAACGTCAGGCGCCGCAAGACCCTGGAGCATGAGCTTGAATGGGTGCGCATGTCGCCGAAAGCACGGCATGCAAAGTCAAGAGCCAGACTTAACTCTTATGAGAATCTGCTCAACCAGGATGTCAAACAGAAAGAGGAGAAGCTTGAGATCTTTATACCCAACGGCCCGAGGCTGGGCGACAAGGTGATACGGGCAACCAAAGTATCAAAAGCATTCGATGACAAGATACTTTTTGAAGATCTGGAATTTGACCTCCCTCCTAACGGCATAGTAGGTGTCATAGGACCCAATGGCGCCGGCAAGACAACGCTCTTCAGGATGATAATGGGACAGGAAAAGGTTGACAAGGGTACCTTCGAGATTGGTAAAACAGTTACCCTTGGTTATGTTGATCAGGCACACGCTGACATTGATCCGAAAAAGAGCGTATACGAGGTTATCTCAGGAGGTTTGGATGAGGTCATCGTGGGCAACAGGCCTGTAAACGCCCGGGCCTATGCAGCACGGTTTAATTTCACCGGCGCTGATCAGGAAAAGAGATGCGGCGTTCTCTCCGGAGGCGAGCGCAACAGGCTGCATCTTTCCCTCACGCTGAAGAGCGGCGCTAACGTCCTTCTCCTTGACGAACCTACAAACGACATAGATGTCAATACCCTGCGTGCCCTTGAAGAGGGCCTCGATAATTTTGCGGGCTGTGCGGTGATAATATCTCATGATCGCTGGTTCCTTGACCGCGTGGCAACGCATATACTTGCCTTTGAGGGCGACTCAAAAGTTGTATGGTTTGAGGGCAGCTTCTCAGAGTATGATGAAAATCTCCGCAGGCGTACCGCCAATGCCGGTCCGGTCAGAATGAAATATAAAAGGCTCTCCTGATCTGCCGGACTCTCTTGCTCGCCGGTCTCTCCTGAAAGTATCATATTAATCATTTTTGGATTGCTGTTAAAATTTAAACAGTAGCTTCGTTGGTTATTTCATTGTGATGGGCATTAAGGTCTGCTTGTTCTTCTGTCACAGTGTGCTTTAATCCAGAAAAATTTTAATAAAATAATGGCAACACGAAGGCAATTCATCAGGATCTCAGCGATGGGGGCGGGAGCTGTCATGGCCGGCGTGGCCGGTTACAGACTCCTCGCTTCAGAGCTTACTGCTGGCCAGAAAGCAACCCTGGCTGCCCTCACCGGCCGTACACCCACATACTGCGAGGTATGCTTCTGGAAGTGCGCCGGTTGGGTATATAAAGATGAAAAGGGTGCTATCAAAAAGATTATCGGTAACAATGAAGATCAGAACTGCAATGGCAGATTCTGCCCAAGGGGTACGGGCGGTGTGGGCATGTACCATGATGAGGACCGTCTGCGCACACCGCTGATACGTACGGAAGAGCGCGGGAAGCAGAGCTTCCGTGAAGCTACATGGGAGGAGGCCTTTGATTATATTGCAGAAAAGATTAAAGTCATTTCCGCCGAACATGGCCCGGAGTGTATTGCCCTCTTCACACACGGATCAGGTGGAAAATATTTCTCTACATTATTGCGGGCACTGGGCTCACCGCATATTGCAGCACCTTCATATGCACAGTGTCGTGGCCCGCGTGAGGTGGCCTTTCAGGCTACCTTCGGCGAGACTATTGAGAGTCCTGAACGCACCGATATCCGTGATACAAAATGCCTGGTGCTCATTGGCAGCCATATAGGTGAGAACATGCACAACGGCCAGGTGCAGGAGATGTCTGATGCCATTGACAAGGGAGCAACTATCATCACTGTTGACCCCCGCTTCTCTACCGCAGCAGGCAAATCAAAATACTGGCTGCCCATCAAACCCGCCACTGATATGGCGCTGCTTTTGGCGTGGATTAACGTTATAATCACGGAGGAGCTCTACGACAAGCCTTATGTTGAGAAATACACCTATGGGTTTGAATATCTCAGGGAGCATGTAAAAAATCTAACACCGGAATGGGCTTACGGTATCACTACCATTGATCCTACCGTAATACGCGAGACGGCTCGTGAGATGGCTAACGCCGCTCCGGCGGTGATAGTCCACCCCGGTCGTCATGTGACCTGGTACGGTGATGACACCCAGCGACTCAGAGCCGTGGCTATCCTCAATGCACTTCTGGGATCATGGGGCCGCCGTGGAGGATTCTACCGCCCGGAGACCTTCGAGCTGCCGGAGCCGCAACACCCGCCATTCCCCACACCCAAGAGGTCATGGCGTACCGAGTTTCCTGATCTATATAAGCTTGCAGATACAGTCCTGGCTAACGGTCTATGTGATGCTTCCGTTCCTGACCCTAGCCGGCACTGCCAGTTCCAGGCATGGATTGTAAACGGTACCAACCTCATTGAAACACTCCCCAACCAGCAGAACACACTTGATGCCATCCAGGCGCTTCAGTTGATGGTGGTGATTGATACCATGCCCATGGAGATAACCGGATGGGCCGATGTGGTTCTTCCTGAGTGCACATACCTTGAACGATTCGATGACATTAGAACAGGACCGCACCGCAAGCCGCAGATAGCCCTCAGGGCACCGGCAGCAGAGCCGAAATATGATACCAAACCGGCCTTCTGGATGGCCCGCGAACTGGCAAAAAGACTGGGGGTGATAGATTACTTCCCGTTTGAGAAGATAGAAGATCAGCTTGAATGGCAGCTTAAGCAGGTGGGTAGCAGCCTTGAGGAGATGAAGAAAGTAGGGGTTAAAACCTTTGACAGACCGTTTGATGATCTTTATTTTGCTCCGGATGAAGATGTTGAGTTTTATACGCCTACAGGTAAAATTGAGCTTTACTCTACTACAATGGAGGAGGCAGGGTATGATCCCTTGCCAAAATATACAGCTCACGAAGAGCCTCCTGCCGGTTATTACCGCCTCAATTACGGTCGTGCCCCCATGCATACGTTCAGCCGTACAGCAAATAACCCTAACCTTACTGCCCTCATGAATGAGAACTCCGTCTGGGTGAACCCGCGTGTGGCAAAAGAGTGGGGGTTGAGCTCCGGACAATATGTTCACCTCATTAATCAGGATGGCAAACGTTCAGAGTTTCCCATAAAAGTCAGGGTGACGGAACGTATCAGGTGGGACTCGGTTTATATGGTTCATGGATTTGGCCATGAAGAGAAGAAGCTGCGACGAGCTTACGGCAAGGGCGCCAGCGATACAAACCTCATCACCAAGGTGCTGGTTGATCCGATCATGGGAGGTACCGGCATGCGGGGTAACTTTGTGACTTTTGTTCTTGATATTGCCGGAGAGGAGGTGGCATCATGAGATATGCCATGGCTGTTGATACGAAGAAGTGTGTGGGATGCAGCGACTGTGTGGTGGCATGCCAGACGGAGAACGATGTACCTATTGGTTACTGCCGCGACTGGGTGGTGGAACGGGTAGATGGCACTTATCCCAGACTTGAGGTGGAGCTCAGGTCGGAGAGATGCAACCACTGCGACAATCCACCGTGCGTCAGATGCTGCCCCACAGGTGCAAGCCATATCTCTGACGGAGGGATAGTGCTTGTGCAACACAGCAAATGTATCGGGTGCGGGGCATGCATTGCCTCATGCCCTTATGATGCCCGTTATCCTCATCCGAAAGGCTATGTAGACAAATGCACCTTCTGCATACACCGCGTCAAGGAAGGAATGAAGCCGGCATGCGTTGCGGTATGCCCTACAAAGTGCATGTACTTCGGTGATCTTGATGACCCGAACAGTGACGTGAGTATCGTGCTTAAAAAGCGCAAGTCCAAGACTCTCATTCCTGAAGCAGGCACTAAACCGCAGTTGTATTTCCTAATCTGATCAGACCATGAACGAAGAGCTTATTATCAGCGGAAGAGATAACCTGATGGTCGACCCGCAGCTTCATATATGGCACTGGCCGATACCATTATACCTGTTTCTGGGCGGACTGGCAGCCGGGGTGCTCTTTTTTGCAGCACTCTATTATCTCCTGGGAAAGGAAGATCAGTATCGCGCAGCCGTTCGCCGGGTACCCTTCGTGGCACCGTTTGCCCTTGTCATAGGACTGGCTGCACTTTTCTACGACCTTAATCACAAGGCCTACTTTTGGCAGCTTTATACTACCATAAGACTTACATCACCCATGTCATGGGGAGCATGGACCCTGCTGGTCATCACCACGGCCTCATTCATCTGGTGCGCACTCCATATAAGGGAGTTCTTCCCGAACTGGGACTGGAGATATAAGTGGCTGAAAGAGACTGAGGGCTTCTTTAACAAGTACAAGAAACAGCTGGCCTGGGTAATACTCATATTTGCCATAATAACAGGTGTTTATACCGGGATACTGCTTTCGGCATTCAATGCGCGACCGCTGTGGAACACCTCGGTGCTGGGACCGCTTTTCCTGGCATCAGGACTTTCGGCCGGCGCAGCTACTATTATACTGTCATCAAAGAACAGGGAGGAGAGATTGCTTTTCACGAAGATAGACCTCATCATCCTCGGTACTGAGCTTTTCCTGATAGTGCATATGTTCATGGGCTTCCTGGCCAGTACACAGGTGCAGATTGATGCTGCGGGACTGTTCCTGGGCGGGCCTTATACAATGGTCTTCTGGATATTTGTGGTAATACTGGGTATAATCATACCCGGCATACTTGACCTTATGGAACTGAGAGGCCGGCACATACCCGCAATCCTGCCCGGAGTGCTTGTGCTCTTCGGCAGCCTGATGTTCAGGTTCGTCTTCGTCTTTGCCGGCCAGGTGAGCCGATGGCTTTATTGACAACAACAAAACACAAAATAGTTATGAGCAACAACACCAAAACGGATAGGAGCAGAAGATACCTTAATCCCTACCTGGGAGGCGTACTTCTGGGACTTGTACTGCTTGCAGCCAACTTTGTCTCGGGCAGAGGATTGGGAGCCAGCGGAGCCATAAAGAGCGTAGTGGCAACATCTATTGTAGCGGTCAATAAGGATGCCGTCAATACAATGCCGTTCATGGCAGAATATGCCGAGTCACACAGTGGCAGTCCTATGAAATCATGGCTGGTCTTTGAGATGCTTGGCGTCATAGTAGGAGGCTTTCTCTCGGGCGCCGTTGCCGGACGTCTAAAACTTAAGGTTGAACATTCGCCAAAGATTACCTCGCGGAGGAGATTAATCTTCGCCCTGGCTGGCGGCATACTCTTTGGCTTCGGCTCACAGCTGGGCCGGGGGTGCACAAGCGGATCGGCCCTTAGCGGTATGGCTGTGCTGTCAATGGGAGGGTTTATAACCATGATGGCCATCTTCGGCACCGCTTTCGCGCTGGCATACTTTTTCAGAAGAAACTGGATTTAAATAAAGGAGAAAACAATGGGACCATTAGCACCATACGAAATAATATCGGAGAACACCAATTTTCTCCTTGCATTCTTCATTGGCATCGCCTTCGGGTGGGTGCTCGAGAGCTCAGGCTTCTCATCAAGCCGCAAGCTGGCAGGCATCTTTTACGGTTATGACGCCGTGGTGCTTAAAGTCTTCTTCACGGGCGCCATAACAGCCATGCTCGGACTGCTGTTCATGAGCCTCTTCGGCTGGGTTGACCTTGACCTGATCTATGTCAATCCGACATACCTTACCTCTGCCATAATCGGCGGGGTCATCATGGGTGCCGGATTTATCATGGGCGGCTTCTGCCCCGGAACAAGCTTCTGCGGTGCTGCAATAGGCAAGATTGATGCAATGGTATTTGTCGGCGGTCTCTTTATCGGCGTCTACGGCTTTGCATTCACATACCCATTGTGGGAGAAGATGTATATGGCCAGGTATCTGGGAGAACCGAAGGTGAGCGAGAAACTCGGTATGTCTGAGGGCTGGTTCGGATTATTTTTGATCATTGCTGCAATTGGAATGTTTTTTGTGGCAGAATGGGCTGAGAAGAAATTCCCGAGAGAAGAATACTGATAAAAACATATTAAATGAACCACATGTGCCAGATGCTGGTTATAACATAAGAATAACAGGTAAAACAAACAGTTATGAAACCACTTAAATTACTTGCATTTTTTGTCATCCCGCTGGGGATAATTATTGCTGCCGTACCTCCTGACAGGGTTAAGCACTTCAGACTCACTGCAGATGAGCTTCTTCAGGAGGCCGGGGCAGGAGTACAGTTTGTCTCACCCGACGTGGTTGCTGACATGCTTGTACAGAAAGATCCGTCGCTGCGTCTCATTGACGTGCGCACGCCCGAGGAGTTTGACACATACAGCATGCCGGATGCAATCAACATACCGCTGAGCAACCTTCTATCGGATGAGTATACAGATATACTTCACCAGGAGGCTTACATGAATGTCTTCTACTCAAATGGGTCAGTATATGCCAACCAGGCATGGATGATCACAAGGCAGCTCGGATATGAGAATAACTATGTTCTGGAGGGAGGACTTAACTACTGGTTTGGCAATATCCTGTCGCCCGAAGAGCCTTCTCAGACAAGTCCTGACGAGGAGTTTGCCAAGTACGATTTTCGTAAGAGCGCTGCTGCTGCCCTGGGCGGCG
>CAYQNT010000105.1:0-9241 GCA_964418865.1 uncultured Rikenella sp. | reverse complement strand
AAGGGGAGAGTCCATACGGTGTGGCTGATATGATTGGAAACGTGTGGCAGATGACAGGAGACATATACAGCGACGGTGCATACTACTTTAATATCATCAGGGGAGGTAGTTACTTCAAGCCTGAATCAAGCTGGTGGTACCTTCGCGGCGGCCCGCAGCCACTGAGTATGACGCAGATGCAACTGCTCGTCTCACCGGGTTATGACCGCAGCGCCACCGTGGGGTTCAGATGCGTGCAGGACCTATAGTACCAGTCTTCAGTCTTCAGTCAGCAGTCTTCAGTCAGCATTCAAGTCTTCTTGCTCCATCACCTATGCCGGGCAGAAAGAAGTCGGCTGTAAGACCGGTTTTTGCTCTGTAGAGCTCACCAAGCTCTTTTATGAAGCCTTCAGCATGTTGGTTCTCCACAATTGATACGGTACAACCACCGAACCCGGCACCGGTCATCCTGGTACCCACTACTCCAGGGAGCTTACGCCCCTCGTAAACCAGAGTATCAAGCTCTGTCCCTGTAACCTCATAATCATTGCACAGTGAGTCATGAGATTCGTTCATCAGCCTGCCAAGCTGTTCTATGTCATTGTTTCCCAGAGCTCTGACAGCATCCAGGGTCCTTCCGTTCTCAGTGATGACATGCTTTGCCCTCTTCCTGACAACAGGGTCAGCAATATATTTATCAAGCATCCACATATCATTAACATTCAGCTCACTGAGGTTTCTGATGGGGTGATGGAGGGAGATGAGCTCAACAGCTTTCTCACATTCCGAGCGCCGCTCATTATACTTTGAATCAGTCAGTCCCCTCCGCTTGTTTGTGTTGGTGATGATAAGCTTCCTGTCACCCAGGTTTACGGGGGCATATCTGTATTCCAGAGTATCACAGTTCAGGTTGATGGCATGATCTTTCTTTCCGAAACCAACGGCAAACTGATCCATGATACCGCAGTTCATTCCTACGAATTCGTTTTCCGCCTTTTGTCCCATCTTTACCATCTCCATCATCTCCAGTCCTGCGCCGGTAAGGTCATTGACAGCCACTGCCGTCACCATCTCAATTGATGCTGAAGAGGAGAGTCCTGCACCATTAGGTATGTCACCGAAGAAAAGCATCTCCATACCCGGGGCAGCAATTCCCTTGCGGGCAAACTCATTTATTACGCCAACCGGGTAGTTTGTCCAGCTCTTTGGTAAAGGAAGATAGTTAGTGGTAACAGGTATTACCACCTCACCTGCGAAATTGAGACTGTTGAGTCTTAACTCCGGCCTGTCCGTTCTACGGACCAGGAGGGTGGTGCCGAAATCGAGGGCGCAGGGGAATACATATCCACCGTTGTAGTCAGTGTGTTCACCTATGAGATTGACCCTGCCGGGTGAATAAAAAAAGACAGGCTCATTGACCCTGTCCCCGAATAATCTGAAAAACTCCTCTTTCAGAAAATCTATGTTGGTATTCATACCTTAAACTTTTTTTCTATTTCAGTGATCTGATTTCTGAAATGACGGTCAGTATCAATGAGATTGTTCACCGTCTTGCAGGCATGCAGCACGGTGGCGTGATCCTTGCCCCCGATAGCTGAGCCGATGCTTGCCAGCGATGCCTTGGTCAGACTCTTCGAAAAGTACATCGATACCTGCCTGGCCTGTACTATCTCACGCTTGCGGGTCTTACCCTGCATTATGTCAACCGGGATTTTATAGTATTCGCACACCACCTTCTGGATGTAGTCAATTGTTATCTCCCTGCGCTGCGTGTTGACAAGCCTGTCAACCATCTGGCGGGCCAGCTCAAGGGTCACCTCTTTGCGGTTAAGGGTAGACTGCGCGTAGAGGGAGATAAGCCCTGATTCAAGCTCCCTGATATTAGATGAGATATTCTCTGCCAGGAACTCGAAGATGTCGTCAGGAAGCTCTATACCGTCATTGTAGGCCTTCTTCCTGAGTATAGCCAGCCTGGTCTCAAAATCTGGTTTCTGCAGGTCTGCCAGTAACCCCCACTTGAAACGCGACAGCAGACGCTGCTCCATGCCCTGTAGCTCCACGGGAGGCTTATCACAGGTGAGGATGAGCTGCTTGCCCGACTGGTGGAGGTGATTGAATATGTGGAAGAAAGTGTCTTGCGTCTTCTCCTTCCCGGCAAACTCATGAACGTCGTCAATGATCAGTACGTCAATCATCTGGTAGAAGTGCAGAAAGTCATTCTTGTTATTATTCCTGATTGACTCAACGAACTGGGTCTGAAACTTGTTGGCGTTTACATAAAGCACGGTCTTGTCAGGGAACTTATCCTTGACAAGAATGCCTATCGCCTGAACCAGGTGCGTCTTGCCAAGACCTGAATCACCGTAGATCATCAGCGGATTGAATGCAGTGCCTCCCGGATTGTTTCCGACGGCAATACCTGCTGAACGGGCAAGCCTGTTGCATTCACCCTCCACGAAGTTGGCGAAAGAGTAATCAGGATTGAGCCTTGGGTCAAAATGAAGCTTCTTGATGCCAGGGATGATAAAAGGATTCCTGATGGCAGGCTGAGCGGCTTCAAAAGGAACCTGCATCGGTTTGTTCTGGAGATCAGTCTTGTTCCTGGAAGGATACCTTACAGTGTAGGGCTTACCATTGGTATAGCCCGAGTTCTCCATAATGATATTGTATTCCAGCTTGGCTTCATTACCTATCTCACGCCTGAGTGTCTTGCGGAGAATGTCTATATACTGCTCTTCAAGATATTCGTAAAAAAATGGACTGGGCACCTGAATGGTAAGAATGTTTTTATCTAGCCTGAGAGGAACAATAGGCTCGAACCATGTTTTAAAGCTGGCCGAAGGAATAATATCTCGAATTATTTCGAGACAGTTACTCCAAACCTCATCATGTGACTTGTTCATTCAGGTTAAAATTAAAGAATCGCTTTTTTTTTTCTGGGGCTGAAACCCATCACAATATTTGTAAAAAAAAGGTGAAAAAAAAAATTATTTTCACTTGACTTTTACAATTATACTATACTGCCATGAGCATCAGGTTATTAAAATTGTAAATATTGGTCAAAATTCCTAATATGCACATTATCAGCGAATAACGATGAAGAATATGGTCCTCAATCTCTTATGGCATTGTGGATAGTGATGTCTTTATCCCCGGGTAGCCCCTAAATGACGATATGACACCTGCAAGGGATTGATAGATTATTGTTTAGTATTATTATAACAAATCATTCCGCCTTTTTGCCGAAAAGTGAGAAGTGGACATATTTTTTAGGATTGCCCTTCATATCCTGGAGTAAAAGATCGAGATTGTATAGAGTATTGTTAAGATTATTATAGAGACTGTCATTGGTAATTAATTTCCCGGCAGACCCCTCACCCTTACTAATTCCTTTTACTATTTCATCCAGATTGTCAAGTGATGACCGGAGCGATAGGAGGGTGGAGTCAATACCCGCTGAAGCAACGGCCTCAGATATATGCCCCAGGTTTTTAAGAGTTGAATCAATGGTTGAACTGTTGGCTGACAGCATTGCCGTAAAGACCTTCAGCTCATCAATGGCAGTGATGAGCTCATCTTTTTTGCTCACAGAGATCTCCCTGAGAGAGGCTGTAACATCATTTACGTTTGACATGGTCGATTTGATATTACTGGTCATCGCGGGTGTGAGAACGTCATTCAGGGCTGAGACTACCGAGTCAAGCTTGATGATAATATTGCTGATATTATCTTCCAGCGGAGAAATGGTCTCACTGAGCTTGTCCAGCATTGATACTGCCACATAACCCCCTAATGTGTCCTGGTTATGACACATTTCGCTGCTTTCGCCCAGACGCAGTATGATCTTCATGCCTGCTATCAGCGATGCCGTGGTGATCTCGGCCTTTGAATCCTTCGGGATATTGAAGGCCTTGTCAACCGACAGCGAGACATGTATGCGTCCTGACCCGTCATTGATCAGCTTTATATCCTGAACCACTCCGGCATGGTAGCCGTTTATCTCCACCGGATTCGATTCCGTCAGCCCGGAAATGTTGTCATATACAATGTGGTAAGTGTCTGTTCTGGTAAACAGGGCCGTTCCCTGCAGAAACCTATACATCAGAATAAATGATATTATGGTTAACAGCGCTACGGCTCCTACTTTGACCTCATGAGATATCTTCATACAGTTATTAGTTTTTTTTCTTTGAATCAATGGCCTCCCTGAGAGGCATTATCTTTCCGTTTCTGACAGCAATCACAAAAGCGTCTGAAAACCTGGTTGTGATGGTGCGCCTGTACTTCAGGGCATCATCATAGATGGTGAATTTCCCGGCTGTATATTTCACCCGTTCCCCATCCTCAATCCTGGTGACAGTCTCAATATCCTTCAGCAACTGCTTGTCAGGCTCCCTGCCTTTTGGCATTGCGAAAATCTGAACCATGAAATAGATGTCATCTGCCGGTTCCGCCAGGGTCTCCTTCAGAGGCAGCGCTATGGTTTCACGCGGCAGCTCCTGCTGACTGACGGTACTATCTACCCGGGCCGGTATAGCCGGCTCTTCCTGTTTCGTTTCAGCGATTGTAATTATATTGCCGTTTTTCCGTCCTGACCTGCTGTCAATAGACTGCTTGTAATCCCTGAATGCCCTGTAGATGGCCGAGGCAAGATAATCCTGACCCTCCTCTGACAATAGGTACTTCTCTTCCTCTGGATTGGAAACGAACCCCAGCTCTACCAGCACAGCGGGCATGGTGGTCCCCCTTAGCACAAGGAAACCGGCTTGTTTTACACCGCGGTCTCTCCGGCCAACCCTGTCCCTGAACTGACTCTGTATCATCGATGCAACCTCTGTACTCTGCTTCAGATAAGTGTTCTGCATCAATGAAAAGATAATGAATGACTCCACCGAGTTGGGATCATACCCCTCATATTTCGTCTGATAATCCTTCTCGAAAGTGATAACTGAGTTTTCCTTCATTGCAACCTGAAGGTTCGCTTCATTCTTGCTCTGACCCAGTACGAAGGTCTCAGCCCCTTTTACTCTACTATCACTAATCCAGTTGGAATGTATTGATATAAAGATGTCTGCCTTGTTCTTGTTTGCCACATTGGCCCTCTCATCCAGCTCTATGAAAGTGTCATTGTCACGTGTGTAGATAACCTTGACATCCTTGAGATTTTCCTTTATATATTTCCCTGTTTTGAGAGCTACTGAAAGGTTAATGTTCTTTTCCCTGGATTTGGGCCCCACTGTGCCGGGATCTTTTCCGCCATGGCCGGCGTCAATCACTACCACCCACTCTTTTTCTGCCGGAGGCGGCTGTGCCTTAAGTCTGGCTGGCATGGTAATTGACGCCAGTATCAGGGTACATATCAGAATATACTTCAACCCTCTTATTTTGGTACTATGCAGCATTACTGCTTTGTGAATTTTAATTAGTTTTGTCGCTGGCATGGCAAATATGCTTAACAACTACGCAAAAATAACATTTAACTTGCATTTTCATGCACAAAGATTATTTGTGTCAATTTCCATGCCGCTTCTATTCTCTGCAGCATTATGTGCTCAGGAGATTGTCAGGGTTGATACTTCTGGCGTTATTATCCCGAATTCCTTAATCCTGCCCGGCGCCACTCTTGTTGCACCACCCCTCTTCAATGGTGACACTCTCATCTCAGACGAGTTCATATCATTGCAGGATACAGCGGGCATGAAGGCTCCTTTGGGAATCTCTCCCGATGCTGTGGATGAACCAATAATATATAGCGCTGAGGAATACATGAAGACTGACCTCAGGACGAGGAAGGTGAGCCTGGTAGGGGGTGCTAAAGTTAACTATGGAACCATATATCTTACTGCTGACTCCATTGTACTGGATATGGAGACAGGATCAGTATATGCCACCGGCAGGATTGACTCCACCGGCATGATGGTAGGGAAGCCTATATATAAGGATGGATCTGAGGAGTTTGAATCGAAGGAGCTAACTTATAACTTCAAGTCTAAGAAGGGAATCATTCGTAATGTCACCACTGAGCAACAGGGAGGATTCCTTCAGAGCCTGACCACCAAGCGCCACGAAGATGGTACATTGCATGTCAACCGCAGCAAATTCACTACCTGTGATGCCGAAGAGCCGCACTTCTATCTTGCACTCCCTAAAGCCAAGGTCTACCCGGGAGAAAAAATAGTCTTCGGGCCGGCACATCTGGTTGTGGCCGACATCCCACTGCCCCTCATACTGCCTTTCGGGTTTTTTCCGGTACAGCATAAAAGAGCATCAGGTCTTGTTATGCCCAAATATGGAGAGGAACAACGCAGGGGCTATTTTCTCTCCAACGGAGGTTACTATTTTGCTCTCAGCGAATATTTTGATCTTAAGCTCACCGGAACACTATATGCCAACGGTACCTGGCTGGCTGATGCTGCCACCTCTTACAGGCTAAGGTACCGGTTCTCAGGCTCATTCGGGTTCAGCTATGCCAATAACATTACAAGCTACAAAGGACTACCCGATTATGGAAAGACAACCAACTACCGCATCAACTGGTCACACGCACAGGATGCAAAAGCCAGTCCCGGATCAACCTTCTCGGCCAGCGTTAACATGAGCTCAAGCGGCTATGATAAGAATAACAGTTATAGCGTCACAGACCACGTTACAACAACCAGGCAGTCAAGCGTAAGTTATTCAAAATCATGGGCAGGCACACCTTTCAGCTTCGCTACAAGCGTTAACCAGTCGCAGAATGTGCAGAACAAGACGATGATGTTTAACCTGCCAAAGGCCAGCTTCACGGCAGCACGTATCTACCCTTTCAAACCAAAAAAACTGGTGGGTAAACCAAAATGGTATCAAGATCTGACAACACAGTACACAGCCTCGCTTGACAATAAGATAGACACCTATGACAGTCTCTTTTTTACGAGCGCCATGTGGACAAGTATGAAGACCGGATTCAAGCATGAGGTGCCCGTGAGCCTGCAGATCAGACCGTTCAATAACTTCTCAATCTCCCCGTCATTGCGCTATTCCGGGGTACTCTATACCCAGAAGATAGAGAAGAGATGGGATCCCAATTTTTACGATGAGACAAGAAACAAGATCATCCCCTCGGTTATCAATGACACCACCAGAGGCTTTTTCTACGGACAGGCCCTTGTGCCTACCATAGGCGCATCATACAATCCTTCGGTGTACGGTACTTACAATTTTACAAAAAAAGGATCGAGGGTTGAGTCGATAAGACACGTTATGAAGCCATCTGTTGGATTTTCGTTCTCTCCGGAAACCGATCGCCTGTCGAGTGATATGTACAGATCTGTACAGTCCGATACTCTGGGGAATAAACGTGAATATTCCATTTATGAAGGCAGCATCTATGGCACCCCTTCAACAGGAACACGTTCAGGATCAGTAAGCTTAAGCCTGACAAACATTGTTGAGGCAAAGGTCTATGCCAAAAATGACACAACAGGTAAGCCAAATAAGATCAAGCTGATAGAAAGCCTGTCGCTCAATACTTCCTATAATCTCTTCTCCGACTCGCTCAACTGGTCGCCGGTAAACATGTCTTTCCGCACTACCCTGGCCCAGAACATCAATGTTCAGGCGAGCAGCACCTTCTCAATTTACGGCCTCAGCGAAACAGGCACGACGGTCAAAGAGCTTGCGTTCAGTCAGGGCAGGGGACTGGCCAGGATGACAAGTTTCAACATGAGCCTTGACTTTGATCTCGGGCAACTGCTTGGCAGAAAGGATAAGGGCAGGCAGCAACAGAACACAGGAGGTGCAGGACAACAGATGGCAGGCGCACCGGGCGAGCCCGGAGCTGACGCCGGCCCCGCCAGCAACCTGCCGCTCGCAAACGACAACCTTGACGAGTATGGATACGTCAGGTTTGATGTGCCGTGGTCGCTAAGAACGGCCTACAGCTTCAACTATAGCAAATCAGGATTGAGGAAGAACCTTTCCCAGGCACTCACCCTGGCGGGCGACGTAAGGCTCACACCGAAGATGGCTCTCAACTACAACACGGGTTATGACTTTCAGCAGAAGGAGATAACCATGACCAGGGTTGGTATCTCACGTGACCTGCACTGCTGGGAGATGAGCTTCTCATGGATACCTACGGGTTACATGAAGAGCTGGAACTTCACCCTCAGGGCAAAGGCCAGCATGCTACAGGATCTCAAATATGAAAGACGCAAGGATTACCATGAAAATTAACGAATTTAAAACATCAAAAATGAAAAGAATTATCAGCACAACATCTGCACCGGGAGCTATTGGTCCCTACAGCCAGGCCGTAGAGGCAAATGGAACACTTTACATATCAGGCCAGGTAGCTATTGACCCGGCCATAGGTAAAACGATCGAAGGAGGTATAACCGAACAGACCACACAGGTACTTAAAAACATCAAGGCAATACTGATTGCTGCAGGCTATTCGATGAATGATGTTGTCAAATCGACCTGTCTGCTCTCTGACATGTCTGACTTTAAGCCGATGAATGAGGTCTACGCGCAGTTCTACACTGCCGACCAGCCTGCCAGGGCAGCTTTTTCGGTGAAGGGATTGCCGCTGGGTGCACTCATAGAGATAGAAACGATAGCTGTAAAATAGCAGAAGCGGGTCTCAGACCCGCCTCATGCATGTATCTTATTAGGGGAGGGTCTCAGACCCGCCTCTTTTATTCAGCGATAACCTCAAAGTTGATATCTACCCTGACGTCGCGGTGTAGCTTGACCACAGCCTTATAGGTTCCAATCTCCTTAATGGTATCTTCTCCAAGAATGATATTCTTGCGGTCAATCTCAAACCCTTTCTCACCAAGAGCTTCTGCTAGCTGAATAGTGTTGACTGATCCGAAGATCTTTCCTGCTGAGCTCACTTTTGCCCCGATGATCAGATTGACGGCACCAAGCTTTTCAGCAAGTTTCTCGGCTTCCATCCGTATCTTCTCCTCCTTGTGAGCCCTCTGCTTCAGGTTCTCATTGTGAATCTTGAGTCCTGAGCCTGTGGCCTGAGTAGCATATCCCTTGGGAATGAGGTAGTTTATTGCATAGCCGGTCTTGACGTTGACAATGTCATCTTTCAGACCGAGCTTCTCCATATCTTGCTTGAGAATTATTTTCATATCTCTTCCTCCTTATTTTAAAAGATCAGCAACATATGGAAGCAAAGCAAGGTGACGTGCACGCTTGATTGCTTTGGCCACTCTTCTTTGATATTTAAGCGACGTACCGGTGATACGGCGCGGGAGTATCTTAC
>CAYQNT010000104.1:0-9296 GCA_964418865.1 uncultured Rikenella sp. | reverse complement strand
TACGGATTTCATGCCAACCAGATCGCCGTGAGAAATCTGGCAGGGGTAAGATTTGGTGCAGACCTTGAGATAGGAAAAGGATTGTTCCTCACTTTCGGAAGCAATATATTTGCTATTCAGGAACCTGACCGTGAAGAGGGAGCCACACTGATGGGAGGTTACGGCTTAGGAGCGGGATACATGACAGTAGCAGGTCCTATACGTATTGGTATGATGCACGGCATCTATAACAGAGAGATATTATACAAACAGGTGAAAGGCTACATAAGTATCGGCTTTGCATTCTGAACCACAACCGTGGCCTGATTGTTGCTCCGGATAAACAGGGACAATTACCCCCGGATAAAAAATGAAAACCAATACTATCATACTGCAGCACAAGAGGGTATGTACACTTATTGTACGCCGGAAGGTCAAGCAGAGCTTTGACATTATGGCTGACATGCTTGAATATGTGACTGTTGGAGGACTGAAAGATGAATTCAGTGAACTTCAGATGACATATATGAATATCCTCAAATATACGATTGAGGGTATTAAAGATCCTGAACGTCAGAATGTATACCTCAGGCTGCTTCAAAATATACTTAAGCTGAATGACAGAATAAAACAGGACATTTTGGCACATCATTCAGGATGGTACACATATTCTGTCATGGCAAGGGAGAAGATAGAGGATAAGCTCAGAGGAGGAAACATAGTACAGAGTGTTGATGACCTCGTCTTTAAGTCGCGTCTTGATGATCTTCTCACCTCCGCAGAAATAGAAAAACCTGTACCTGAGAGTGAAAGGGCAGCAGAGACAGAGCGTCTCTCGGGTATTATCTTCAACCATCTGTGGCTGACCGATTTCTACGGCGAAGCAGAGGATAGTCTCATTGACCTTCTTTTACGCTCCGGCAGGTTCGAATGGCATGATCTTGCATCATTTGTAAGTGCCATAACCCTCAGCAGTCTGCGTATCTGGGATCCGGCCAAGCTCAAGCTCCTGGCCAGGCTCTCCGGTGACAACACCCCCCATGTTGCCGAACGTGCAATTACCGGCCTGATATTCAGCCTTTACTATTATGATGACCGCCTGAGTCTCTACCCGGAGGTTATGCAAATGGTAAAAAAACTCTCCGCCGGAACTAATTTCAGGGAGCGATGCCGAATGGTAGTGCTTCAGGCTATCAGATCACGTGATACTGAGAAGCTAAGCCGAAGGATGACCGAAGAGATACTTCCGAAAGTGGTTAAGCTCAAACCCCGTATCGAAGAGAAGCTTGACCTTGACAAGATACTCAGCGACAACCCGGAAGAGGGGCAGAATCCTGACTGGTCAGACATGTTCGGCGGGTCAGAGGAGATGTTCAAGACTATGGAGGAACTTACAAACCTGCAGATGGAAGGATCAGATGTTTATATGTCAGCCTTCTCGGAACTAAAGAGATTTGATTTCTTCAGGGAGCTGCGAAACTGGTTCATACCCTTCTATCCAGACCATGTGGCAGTGGATTCCATCTTCAGGGATGAGATACTGGGCCCCGGCATCAATGAGCTGGCCGAAGCACTGTATAAAACCCCCTTCATATGCAACTCAGACAAGTTCTCTCTGATCCTCAACATGAAGCATCTGCCACCAGAGCAAAAGAGTCTCATGCTCAAAGTTTTCAGGATGGAACTTGAAGGTCTTGAACAAATGAAGTATGACAATGAACTGACAGACCCGGGAGCTCTTTTCAGAACCAATATGACTCAGTACATCCATGATCTCTACAGGTTCTATAAGCTTTCAGACTTTAAGAATGAATTCGACGACTTCTTCACAAGCAAACTCGACATATACAACTCTTTCTTTTACAGGCAGACCTCCGGGTCAACTGAAGATGACCGATCCCTTGCCGATTACTTCTTCAGCAAGGATTATTATGATGATGCCCTGGCCATCTACCTGACCCTTCTCAAAAGCGTGACCGATGATGCGGAGCTTTATGAGAAAGCAGGCTACTGTTACCAGAAGGTCGGTGAATATGAGAAAGCATTTGAGAAGTACTCCATGGCAACACTGATTGATCCCAAGACATGGACCCTCCGCAAGACCGGATTATGCCTCAGGAAGCTTGGAAGAGGTCATGAAGCACTGGAGGTATACCTGCGTGCGCTGCAGAATGAGCCGGATGACCTGAGCACCATCCTTATGACAGCACATTGCTGCCTTGACACAGGAAATTATGATGAGGCCCTTAAGCATTATTTCAAGGTGGAATATGAGAGCCCGGGTAATGTGAAAGTGCTCAGACCAATAGCATGGTGTTATCTTATGACTGGAAAGTTCAGTGAGGCAGAAAAATATTTTGAACGACTAGCCACTTCCGGGCTGACTCCCTTCGACAAGATAAACATGGGGCATCTGGCTCTTTGTCAGGGATATACTCATAAGGCTGCACTGGAATATATGAGCGCCGTCGCCGGAGGTCAAATGACGGCAGAGGCATTCGTGAACATCTTCAATGACGATGTCTCTCTGCTGAAAGATAACGGCGTCAATCCGGACGACCTGCCTATCGTACTCGATTATGTCTTAATGAATCTGAAACAGGATAAGTGACCGGCCGCAGGTAATTATCCTCTGCAGGAGATACTACCGGCAAGGGCCTTTTTATCTCTATGGTCATGTTTTTCATGTAATGAAGGATGAGCATACCGCTGTTCTCGTACCCGTTCATCCTGCTGTCACGCCTGAAGACAGGATCAAGACAGAGCAATGGCGGATTGAACACGCCGGGGTCTGCAAGAAACGCCTCTCCTCCGGTGGCAATACCTCCGATAAAGTACCAGGCTATATCGAATCCTCTCCAGGCAAAGCTCTCAGCCATCGGTTCGGTCTTGAACTTCTTCATGAATGAAACGGTGAATGAATGCGTGGCTGGCGAATCAAAGTCAACATAGCTCTCTACCGGAATAATCAGCTCCAGATCATAGTAATATCGAAGGTCAACAGTCTCAAGGCCACGGATCTCAGGGTAACCGATCACCTTAATATCAAATTTACGTGAGAAGCTATGGAGGGTAGCTAAAGCGGAACTGACAACAGGCGTATTGGTAGATGCCAGCACAATAACATTCTCCTTTCCCTGAACCAAAACATTCTCGAATGAAGTCATGCCGCTGTAGACATTTCGTCTTGAAGAAAGACCGGTAAAATAATATGGCAAGGCCAGTACACTGTCATCAGATGCCTCTTCCCGAAGTACGCTCTGAACCTTTTCCCATAACCGTGACGTTGCAGGGTCATACATGGCACTGTCTGCATAGAGGAACACTACGTTACTTCCCCTGTGAGCCCTCAGCTCATTGACCATGACATCCTGTATCACATTTTCCGATGGAAAGACCCGATACATGGTTGGCTTGTTCACAGTAATACTATCGTCTCGCAGTGATACAGGTGACACGAACGGAATATTACGCTCTGCAGCCCAGGCTGAGATCTGTTCAACATTATTGGAAAACACCGGTCCAATAATCAGGTTAACATCTGACAGCATGCCTGATGATAACAGTCTATTGAGCTGTGCCTGGTCAGCACCTGTATCATACACATCAAGCTCCACCGATAATCCCAATGTTCTCAGGCTGTCAACAGCGATAAGGATACCTTCATATGCCTCCAGAAATGGAAGACTTCCCTCATAGATTAAACCTTCCGGCTTGGTCGCCTCCCGGAATATCGTATTGCTCTGTGCGTCTTGGCGCGTGGAGTCAATGTAAGTCCTTGTGCTGTTTTCCTTAAGGAAGAAGGGTAGCAGCACTGCCACCTTCACTGAGCCGTAAAGAGTTGTCACCACACTCTTCTCAACTGGCCTGGTGAAGGTCTCAGGCTCATCATAAAAAGCTGTTGTATCAGCTGCAATTGTATCGGCGGGGATTATTATATCAGCCACTGTAGCCTGTCTGTTCAAATGTTGTTGCCCGGTGATCTTCTTCCGCGGTATCATAAGGTAGTCTCCCTCATGAGGAAAGAGCAGTCCTTTATTCTGTTTTTTCAGATCCCTGACAGACAATCCATATTCGCTGGCCACTGATGCCAGTGTTTCACCTCTTCTTACCCTGTGATAGATAAAACGTTCATCCTGTGATGCCGGTGTGGCAGGCATCTGTGCCCGCTGCCCAGGGGTCACCGGTGGACTTGCAACAGGCTGTTCTGGTTTCACCGTCGGCCTGGCGGCTGGCTGCTCCTTTGATTTATCCGGTTGACCGCCAGTTGTTTTACCGGCAGAAGTCTGACCAGCTGATACCGGAATACTGAGCATCTGGCCCTCCTTAATACTACCGTCTGTCATCTGATTCTCTCTTGTAATCTGGTCAACGGTAACATTATAGGCTTTTGATATTGAGTAGAGCGTCTGCCCTTTCATCACCTGGTGCATATAATATGCCTTGCCCCCGACAACTATCTTCTGCTTCGAGATCTCAACAGGTACCTGCGTCTGAACCTGTGTCTGAACCTGCGCATCAACGGGCGCCTGTAGCAATAACGCCAGCAATGTAACGAGGACCGTCAGCATACGGCCTGATGATATATCTTTTTTCCTGTTCATCATGCAATTAACATTCATTGATAATTAGCAGCTTTTTTTTGATCATTTCAGTTCAGCAAGAAAGCTGCCCACATTCTTCTCTATCCTCTTGATGGGATCTATACTGTCAGCCTTTACAAATTCCCTGCCTGTAATTTTTTCATAAAGCTCAATATAACGTTCAGATATCTCAGTCACCAGCTCAGGTGTCATTTCAGGCACTTTTTCGCCACTTTTTCCCTGAAAGCCATTAGCCATAAGCCACTCGCGCACAAACTCCTTTGAGAGCTGCCTCTGCTGCTCACCACGTGCAAACCTCTCCTCGTAGCCGTCTGCATAAAAGTACCTTGAGCTATCCGGCGTGTGTATCTCATCTATAAGGTATATTTTTCCATCACGCCTGCCGAACTCGTACTTTGTGTCAACAAGGATGAGTCCATGCTTTGCAGCTATCTCCGACCCACGGAGAAACAGTTTCATGGAGTAATCCTCCAGCATACGGTACTCCTCCCCGGTGACAAGGCCTGTACTGATTATCTCCTCTCGCGATATGTCCTGGTCATGCATGCCTTGCTCAGCCTTGGTTGTCGGTGTTATCAAAGGCTTTTCAAATTGCTGATGTTCTCTCATTCCTTCAGGAAGAGGTATTCCGCATATCCGCCTCTCTCCCGACCTGTACAATCGCCATGAACTCCCGGTAAGATATCCCCTTACGATCATCTCAACGGGGTATGTCTGGCACCTGACTCCAACGGTAACGTTCGGATCAGGGGAGGCAATGTTCCAGGTAGGTATTATATCGCTTACCATCTCAAGGAACATAGAAGCTATCTGGTTAAGCACCTGTCCTTTGTAGGGAATACCCTCAGGGAGAACAACGTCAAAGGCTGATATGCGGTCTGTGACAACCATAAGCAGATACCGGTCATCAATAGAGTAAACGTCACGTACTTTGCCCCTGTAGACTTCTTTCTGTCCGGGGAAATTAAAATCTGTTCCTGTAATAGCCTTTGCCATAGCCCTTTATTATGTCTCCTGTTGATTTTCGTTTCTGGTCTTTTCCTCATTGTCATAAGCTCTGACAATATCTTTCACAAGCTTGTGTCTTACAATATCACGCTCGTCAAACTTAACTATTGATATCCCTTCTATACCGGTGAGCAGCCTGATCGCCTGAATCAGTCCGGAATCGCATTTCCTTGGCAGGTCTATCTGTGAGGTGTCACCCGTCAGGATAAATTTCGAATTCATGCCCATACGGGTAAGAAACATCTTAAGCTGGCTGATGGTAGCATTCTGTGCCTCATCAAGGATAACAAAGCTGTTCTCCAGGGTACGCCCGCGCATGAAAGCCAGGGGTGCTATCTGTACTATCCCATCCTCAAGCCACTGCTCCAGCTTGCGATACGGTATCATATCATTTAGGGCATCATAGAGAGGTTGAAGATATGGATCAAGCTTATTCTTCATGTCACCCGGCAGAAACCCCAGCCTCTCTCCTGCTTCCACAGCAGGACGCGTCAGTACGATCTTCTTGACCTCATGGTTCTTCAATGCTCTGACTGCCAGCGCAATTGCAGTGTATGTCTTACCGGTACCGGCCGGACCCTCGGCAATGATCATGTCATTTGAAGCATACTCCCTTACAAGCTGAAGCTGGTTAACTGTTCGTGCCCTTACAGGCCTGCCTGTGCTGCCTAAAACCAGAGTATCCTCAAAGTCGCCACTGACCGCTGAGTGCAAATGATCATCATCAAGCATGAGTCTCTCAATATCTCCCTCATCAAGCCTGTTGAAACGCCTGTAGTACCCGATCAGATCAGACATCTTGTCCGCAAAAAGGGTCACTTCTGTATCCTCACCGATACATTTGATCTCATTGCCCCTGGCTATCAGTTTTATCTTCGGAAAATAGCCCTGTATCTTTTCAAGCAGCCTGTTGTTTGGTCCCAGAATGACCACAGGATCAATATCCTCAAGCATTATTACTGTCTCCGTCATCCGCCTTATTTCTCTCTTTCTTTCTCCGGGTTGTCTGCCAGCATTTTACAATCACAATCGATTTTTTTATTCGCCCTACCGCAAAGTAAGTTTATTTTTTGTAGAAGATTATCTTTGCTGTAACAATTTTAGGATGGCACTGATCACACTTACCACTGAATGGAGAGAAGACGATTTCTTCAACGGGATTCTGAGGGGAAAAATTTCCTCTGAATGTCCTGGTACAATAGTAGTGAACAATGCCGGGGGTATACCTCCACTGAATATTATGCATGGAGCCTTCGTGATCAGGAATACCTTCAGTCACTACCCCAAAGGCACCATCCACCTTGTTTTTATCAGCAGCGAGGGATCCGGAGATAATCCTCATCTGTTGGTAAAAGCCCTGGGCCACTGGTTTATAGGTGCCGATAACGGTATCTTTAACCTTATCCTGAATACCAGCCCTGACCTGATAATCAGCCTGGATAACGAGGATAGATCCGATGAGATCACGCTCTTTGTAAAGGCCGCTGCCGCTATAATTGCAGGCCGGCCTCCTGAAAGCCTGGGGAGAAAGGTCTCTGCCGTGTCTGAGAAAGTACCACTCAGGGCAACAATAGACCGTAACGTAATCATTGGAAGCGTTATCTTTATTGATTCATACGGAAATGCAGTAACCAACATTACGCGGGAGATTTTCTCAAGAGTATTTGAAGGGAGAGAATTCAGGATATTGATAAAGAGTAACAAGTACTATACTGAAAAGATCAGTATTCGATACAGTGATGAACCTGTAGGAGAGATTGTCACCCGCTTCAATTCCCTCGAGCTCCTTGAAGTATCTGTCAACGGAGCTGACCTGTGTCAGCTCTTCGGCGTAGACACAGGAGATGCGGTACGGGTGGAGGCCAGAAATGAAGGCCGGGGAGGAAACGGACTTTTTCAATAATACGATAGAGATATTTTACAATGAGAGAAAAATCAATAAGGGAATTTTCCAGACTGCTGGATATAATGGATGAGCTGAGGGAAAAATGCCCATGGGATCGTAAACAGACCAACCAGACACTGAGAAAACTGACCATTGAAGAGACATATGAGCTTGCTGATGCAATACTACAGGATGATCATGATGATATCCGCAAGGAGCTGGGCGATCTCATGCTTCATGTGGTCTTCTATGCAAAGATAGGTTCGGAGAAGAAGTTGTTTGATATGGGAGATGTGCTTGAGGGCATAAACAACAAACTGATCTACAGGCACCCACACGTCTTCAGTGATGTCAGCGTCACACGCGGCGCCAGCGAGGTCGAAGAGAACTGGGAAAAGCTCAAGCTTAATGAAAACACTGAATACAAGCCTGTACTCTCGGGAGTGCCGCCATCACTACCGGCTACCATCAAAGCTAACCGCATACAGGAGAAAGTCAGGGGCGTGGGATTCGACTGGGATTCCAGGGAACAGATTTGGGATAAGGTTACTGAAGAACTTGATGAGCTTAAGCAGGAAGTACTTTCCGGACGTCAGGTTGATATTGAGGCTGAGCTGGGTGATCTGTTCTTCTCACTGATTAACGCCGCCAGACTCTACGAGATAGATCCCGAGGCAGCACTCGAGAAAACCAATAAAAAATTCATCAACAGATTCAACTACCTGGAGCAGAAGACTGTGGCAAAAGGTCGCTCTTTGCACGACATGACACTCGATGAGATGAATGTTATCTGGGAAGAGGCAAAACAGTTTGACAACCCTTTATAGCTGCTTATACCCCGAATTTATAGCTCAGCATCTGGTATACGATTCTGGCAGCAATAAAGTCAGGAACCTTATTCGTCTCTGACGGGCAGAGCTCAACCACGTCAAACCCTACAACATTTCGTTTGCTGAAGACGCTTCGGAGGAATGACATCAGCTCACGGTAATCAGGCCCTCCCGGTTCAGGTGTGCCTGTGGAGGGCATGAGGGAAGGATCGAAAACATCAAGATCAAGGGTAATGTACACATTGTCTGACAGCGACTCCAGTGCCTTCCCATAAAGCGATTTGTCAGCCCAGAGCTCATGGGCATAGAATATTCTCTTACTGTCAACGAATGGAAGTTCTTCCGCGGCCATACTCCTAATGCCAACTTGCACCAGCGGAGCATACTCTTTTGCCCTGGCAGCAACACAGGCATGATTAAGCGGTGAGCCCTGATAGAAAGGACGAAGATCTGAATGGGCATCAAGCTGCAGTATTGTCAGTCCTGCGAAGGTCTCCGCGGCGGCCCTGAAGGCTCCTATGCTTACAGTATGATTGCCACCTATGACAACCGGAAAACGCTGGTGGCTGAAAAGTTGGGAGACGGTCCTGTAGACTGCGTCAGTAAGCTCCGCAGGGTCATCACCACATTCCAGGGGAGGAAGGGTATGAATACCGACCTTATATGCCTCTGAACCTGTCTCCGGATCATAAAACTCAAGTGCCGGCGATGCCTCCAGTATGGCTTCAGGACCTCTGCCGGCACCACGCAGATAGGTGCTGGTAGCGTCATAGGGTACAGGTACTATGATTACTTTTGATTCATCGTAACTGTAGACAACCTCACTGCCGCCAAAGTTATTGACGCCCATTTTACTTGCCTGCTGCAGGTTTTTTCTTCCCGCCACCAGCCGCTGGTGCTTTACTCTCCTTTGGCTTTGCCGTGGGTTTTACTTCAGTCTTTGCTGCGGGTTTTGCTTCGCCCTTTACTGCAGTCTTTGCCTTGGGTTTT
>CAYQNT010000103.1:0-9302 GCA_964418865.1 uncultured Rikenella sp. | reverse complement strand
AATTGTTATCATTGGCTTGCGGGGTGAGTATTTGTTAGCATTGTCAAGCAGGTTATGCGCCAGGTTGAGGAGGTGTTCATGATCACCTGTGATTATACTGTTCTCAGCCTCAAGGCGACTTTTAATTATACCGCCCTTGTCAGCTATCTGAATCTCAATGGTCTCAATTGCCTGATTGATCACCTCATGCAGGTCTATCTCGCTGAAAGAAAAATCCATCTCATGCTTATCTAGGGTGGCTATCTGCAGTATAGTCTCCACCTGACTGTTCATGCGCGAGTTCTCTTTCTTTATCATACTGACGAAGTGGCGCACCTTGCTCTCATCAGCTATCACCCTGCTGTTAGCTATGGTATCGGCAGCCAGCGAGATGGTGGCCAGCGGAGTCTTGAACTCGTGCGTCATGTTGTTGATGAAGTCAGCCTGCATCTCCGAGGTCTTTTTCTGCCTGATAATGAACCAGAGACTCAGCGCGAAGGTCGAAAGTATTATCAGCAGAAATAATCCTGATCCTCCAAGCATCAGCCCCATGGTTCCCAGCACATAGTTTGTCTTGCGCGGAAAAACCACTGACACGGTCTCCCCCTTTTTCAGAAGCCCTTCTGCAAATAGATTGACCTTATAGTTACTCTCCATGAAATCTTTCGGCCTGACCTTCGAATATACACCATCAACTATCGAGTCTCCCCTAATGATAGCAAACTCAAACGGAGTGACTATTCCTGACGCTGCCAGCTCTCCCTCCAGCGTATGAAGAAGCTCTTCCTTGTTGACTATCATGCTCCTCTCCCATATGAACATCTCAGATACCAGCTGGTTGCTTATCGACTGGAATTCAACTGCCTGCTGCTGCATCCACCTCATATACTCATCGGAGCCAACCACTATGCTGTTCTGTATTGTCTGGGCCTCATCAAGGGGCACCTTCATCTTCACCGGAGGATTGTTATTTGTGGAGACTATTATCTCAACAGAATCCGTCCCGGATGTCGACTTGCTCTGGAAAGAAAAACTATCAGAGGCAGTGCCGGGGTCTGCGGTTCGTTTTATGGCCTGCGGAAGTGCTGAATATCCCCTGATGAACATCTCATTCAGGAAGTTCATGCGACGGTTCGTCTCCATCGAACGAACCGTGTTGCGGAGACTGTTGATGACAAAATAATCAAACTGTTCGCTCTGCGCCCTCACGGAATTGCTTATCCATGTAGCCTGAACCCAGATGATCGCTACAATAGATACAACCATCAAGAGTATCAGGCTGGTGAATCTCCGTTTATTCATGCAGCAAAATTATACATATAAATATAGCCGGAATCAGTTTTAACTTTTCGTTAACCAGTTTTAACCTCACTTTAACCCACGACCGGTGTTTTTTGATCTATTTTTGTTTCGTCAGTCCGAGGTATTGCGAAACAGGAGAGAAAGACATTAAAAAAGAAATAACGGACTTACCTGCCGTGACCCGGCAACCAGGGTGGCAGTATTCATAAGGTGGTTGATTTAGGTTAGTTTAGTTTTGGGTTAGTTTGAGAAGAGATGCGGCAGAGGTGTCTCTTCTCTTTTTTTATGACATGGCCTCACACGTTGTAAAACAGTCTCCATGTCTTGTCATCTGGCGGTGGAGCTTGAGTGATTATCTCCTCTTTCTTCACCGGATGCATGAATGATACCCGGCGTGAATGAAGTGAGATTCCTCCCCCCTCGTTTGACCTTTGAGATCCGTACTTCAGATCTCCCTTTATCGGACAACCGGCTGCGGCAAGCTGCGCCCTGATCTGGTGATGCCTGCCGGTATAGAGATCAACCTCCAATAGATAAAACCTCTCCGAATGCGCAAGAAGACGGTATGACAGCTCAGCTTGCTTTGATCCCTTCACCTCTTTATCATATACATACGACTTGTTCTGTTTCTCATTTTTTTTGAGATAGCTTATCAGTACGCCCTCTTCTGCCGGTGGCCGGTCAGATACTATTGCCCAGTAGGTCTTCTTAACTTCACGCGTACGGAAAAGCTCGCTCAGTCGTGACAGCGCCTTGGAGGTGCGGGCATAGACCACACAGCCACTCACCGGTCTGTCAAGCCTGTGAACCACACCCAGAAAGACATCACCGGGCTTATTGTATTTCTCCTTGAGATATCTCCTGACCACTGCATCCAGCGGCTCGTCACCGGTACCGTCGCCCTGCACCAGGTCGGATGAACGCTTGTTAACAATGATTATATGATTGTCTTCGTAAAGTACTGCCAGCTGATCCTTTTTCATCTAGTATTGTTCCTTTTCGTTCGGAAAATCAATTGATCTGACATCAGCAATATAATTATGTACCGCCCCCTTGATCTCGTCATGCAGGTTATGGTACCTTCTCAGGAACCGTGGTGAGAACTCCAGGTTGAGACCCAGCATATCATGAAGCACCAGAACCTGCCCGTCAACCTGTGAACCGGCTCCTATTCCTATTACCGGCACCTTTACCGTCTCGGCAACCTCACCTGCCAGCGTGGAAGGAATCTTCTCCAGCACAATGGCAAAGCAACCAGCCTTCTCGATGATCTTCGCATCTTCCTTCAGCTTCCTGGCCTCATCCGCCTCGCGTGCACGCACGACGTAGGTCCCGAACTTGTGTATTGACTGCGGGGTAAGCCCCAGATGCCCCATGACAGGGATGCCTGCGGAGAGGATACGCTCAATTGATTCCACTATCTCACGCCCTCCCTCCACCTTAACGGCGCTGGCACCGGTCTCTTTCATGATGCGTATGGATGAAGCCAGCGCCTCACGCGAGTTGCCCTGGTAAGTGCCAAAAGGAAGATCAACAACCACCAGCGCCCGCTTCACTCCTCTTACCACTGAGGCCGCATGATAGATCATATTGTCAAGCGTAATGGGAAGGGTTGTTTCAAACCCGGCCATCACATTAGAGGCAGAATCCCCTACCAGAATAACATCAATACCTGCTTCATCAAGGATCCTGGCCATCGAATAATCATACGCGGTAAGCATTGCAATCTTCTCACCACTGAGCTTCATCTCGTAAAGCACATGGGTGGTTACTAACTTAACAATCTTCTGTGCTGACATCTCCTGGTCTTTTATAGATTAAATGCAAAGCTATAAAATATGACGGGTATTAACATTATATCCTTTTCTTTTGGATTGTTCTGCCGTTTTGTCATAATCATGAAATGTAATACCGACGACCTGATCATTCAATCATGACATTATTTCATACTATCATGGGCATTGACCCTATGGCACAAACATTGTCAACTATAAGTGATGTCAGAAATGAAATTAAAATATAAATCAGTATAACAATGGGAAAAATAATCGGTATTGACCTGGGAACCACAAACTCATGCGTTTCAGTGATGGAAGGCAATGAGCCGGTGGTTATCCCCAACAGTGAAGGCAAACGCACCACCCCTTCGGTGGTTGCTTTCCTTGAGAACGGCGAACGCAAAGTAGGTGACCCTGCAAAGAGACAGGCTATCACCAACCCACGTAAGACCATCTCATCAATTAAGCGTTTCATGGGCAGAAGCTTTGAGGAGGTAACAAGTGAGAGGAAGAAGCTGACCTACGAGCTCATCCGCGGCGACAATAACACCCCGAGGGTGAAGATCGATGACCGGAACTACTCACCTCAGGAGATCTCTGCCATAGTGCTGCAGAAGATGAAAAAGACCGCTGAGGATTACCTTGGCCAGGAGGTCACTGAAGCTGTCATTACCGTACCTGCATATTTCAACGACTCACAGCGCCAGGCTACAAAAGAGGCCGGGGAGATAGCCGGACTGAAAGTGAAGCGTATCATCAACGAGCCTACCGCAGCATCACTGGCCTACGGCCTGGATAAGAAAGCTCAAGACCTTAAGATCGCAGTCTTTGATCTTGGCGGTGGCACATTTGATATATCCATTCTTGAACTGGGTGAGGGCGTGTTCGAGGTCAAATCAACCAATGGCGACACACACCTCGGTGGTGACGACTTTGACAACATGGTCATCGACTGGCTGGCTGACGATTTCCAGAAAGAGGAAGGCATAGACCTCCGCAAAGACCCGATGGCATTGCAGAGACTTAAAGAAGCAGCTGAAAAGGCCAAGGTCGAACTCTCAAGCACAACAAGTACGGAGATCAACCTTCCCTATATCATGCCTGTTGACGGTATACCCAAGCATCTTGTCAAGACACTAACCAGAGCTCAGTTTGAGAAGCTGACTGACAAGCTTCTCCACTCGGTCCTCGGCCCATGCCAGAAGGCTCTTGATGATGCAGGTATGAAGACCTCAGACATAGACGAGGTGCTGCTCGTTGGCGGATCAACACGTATCCCCGCCATACAGCAGATAGTTGAGAAGTTCTTCGGCAAAGCACCCTCAAAGGGTGTCAACCCCGACGAGGTAGTGGCCGTGGGTGCTGCCATACAGGGCGGCGTGCTCACAGGTGAGGTAAAGGATGTTCTTCTGCTTGACGTAACCCCCCTGTCACTCGGCATCGAGACCATGGGTGGCGTGATGACAAAGCTCATTGAATCAAATACAACCATACCTACCCGCAAGACTGAGACATTCACCACAGCCAGCGATAGCCAGCCATCAGTAGAGATACATGTGCTGCAAGGCGACAGGCCCATAGCCACAGGCAACAAAACCATAGGACGGTTCCATCTTGACGGCATACCGCCAGCCCCGCGTGGCATACCTCAGATTGAAGTCACCTTTGATATAGACGCCAACGGCATACTGAATGTATCTGCCAAAGACAAAGGAACCGGCAGGGAGCAGAGAATACGCATCGAGGCATCATCAGGACTGAGTGAAGAGGAGATACGGCGCATGCGCGACGAGGCCAGAGCCAACGAGGCTTCCGATAAGATTGCCAGGGAGATGGCTGACAAGATCAACAGCGCCGATAGCATGATCTTCACCACAGAGAAGCAGCTGAAGGAGTATGGAGACAAGATACCTTCGGATAAGAAAGGACGCATAGAGAACGCCCTCGGACAGCTGCGTGAGGCTCACAAGAACAAGGATGTGACTGAGATCGACCGCGCACTCACAGAGATCAACGCCGCATGGCAGGCAGCCTCTGAAGACATGTACAAACAGACCCAGGGAGCCCCTGGACAGGAGGCCGGACCGCAGTCAGGCCCCGGTGACGGCCCCGGTGACGGAGGTAATGATGGAAAGGATGGCGATGAGCAGGTGACAGACGTCGACTTCGAAGAGGTAAAATAATCACACCATATATCACCAGAAGGCCGTGACAGCACAAGCTGTTGCGGCTTTCTTTATTATATATGCCCGTTGCTCCATTTAGCAGCCTCCTTTAGATATCATGACGATGATATACTGACGCCTTTTCATTACTTTTACAGAAATTATTTATGATGAAAATAGGTTGTTTCATTTTAGCATCACTGCTCATAATACCTGCCATTGCCCACTCACAGAATCTGGTCGACTCACAGGGGAAAAAGCAGGGGCCGTGGATCAAAAATTATCCTGACGGTAAAATGATGTATGAAGGCACCTTTAAGGATGATAAGCCCGTAGGGATCTTTAAAAGATATACCGAAGCGGGTGCGCTTCTCTCCGAACTGACCTACAACGATAAAAAGGATGAGGCGGTAGCTCTGTTCTATTACTCTGATGGCGTGAAGGCTGCCGAGGGATTGTATGTGGCACGCAAAAAAGAGGGGCTGTGGAAATTCTGGTCAGCAACACAGCCTCCTTATCTTATCCTCGAGGAGTATTATCACCAAGACCTGAGAAATGGCCTTTCAAAAAAATACTATCCCGACAGTACGCTGGCAGAAATAATAACGTGGGATGCAGGCAACCGGACTGGTGAATGGCTGCAGTACTATCCGAACGGTTCAATAGCCCTACGTGCCGAATATTTGGAAGGAAAACTCAATGGCCCCTTCTCATACTACCACGCCAATGGAAAACTCTATTATGAGGGACTATACAGGGGAGATACCAGAAATGGCGACTGGATGATATTCAATGATGACGGTACACTCAAACAGATAATTATCTATAAGGACGGGGTTCCATCAGATCCGAAAGTCGCCGACAAGGAGACAAAATTCCTCGATGACCTTGAAAAACAAAAAGATAAAATTAAGGTTATAGATATCACCGGAACAGTTATCAAATGAAGCTCAGATCATTCATAACTGCAATAACCCTCCTTTCTCTTTCATCAGCTCTTTTTTCATCTACGGCCCGGGCACAGGCGCCCTATGATGATCTCTATTTCTACCGCATAACCTTCAAAGACAAAGGCGAAAATCCGGAAGCCTATTCTCCGGACCGCCTTCTCTCCCCCGCCGCCATCGCCAGAAGGGAAAAATACGACATCCCTTATCCCGACATTACTGACATACCCGTCAGCCGGCAGTATATCTCCGAAGTGACCAGACGGGGCTTCATCTGTAAGAGCACCTCAAAATGGATGAACACCGCACTGTTTTCATCAACAGTCTCTGTGGATACTGAAGAGCTGCAACAACTCCCATTCATCACCAGAGTACAGTTGGTAAAAAGGCCTCCCAAACCTCCGGATCCTCCCAAGCGAGCTTCCGACAAATTCGGGGTCACCGAACCAATGGCCAGTGCTGATGCCTATGACCCGAAGGTTCCACTCAATGCCACCATCCTCCATAAGTCTGGACTTACCGGCCAGAGAGTCACCATTGCGATCCTTGACGCCGGATTTGACAACGCCGATATCATTGAGTCTCTTGAACCCCTGCATCAGAGAGGCGGCATCATAGCCACACATGATTTCGTTACAGGTCTGGACCATGTCTACGACTACCACACCCATGGCACCTCCGTTCTCTCCATTCTTGCCGGCACACTACGGGGCATACTCTCGGGCACTACTCCCGGTGCAGACTACATTCTGCTTCGCACGGAAGATGACAAAACAGAATACCCTATTGAAGAAGATTACTGGGCTGCTGCCGCAGAATACGCTGACAGCACCGGGGCTGACATAATCACATCATCCCTCGGATATTCCACTTTCGATGACCCGGAAATGAACTACTCATTCAGCGATATGGACGGCAACAGCACCTTCATCACACGGGCTGCCGACATTGCAGCCTCAAAAGGTATACTCGTAGTCAACAGCGCCGGTAATGAGCGTAATAAGGAGTGGATACGTATAACTGCCCCTTCGGACGGCGACAGCGTTTTGTGCGTGGGAGCCGTCAAGCATGATCTGACAATCTCCGATTTCTCGTCAGCCGGCTACTCATATGACAGACAGGTAAAGCCCGACGTAGTTGCCCCCGGTGTGAGCCTGCCCATACAGTTCGAGCGAGGGTCGTGGCACATCGGCAGCGGCACATCGTTCTCATGCCCTGTCATCAGCGGGCTGGCTGCTTCACTGATGCAGGCCGTGCCGGAAGCCTCTCCCGCTGAGATAATCACTGTCCTGCATAAGAGCAGCGACAGGTATAGCAGACCTGATTCACTGTATGGCTATGGACTACCCGATTTTCTGAAAGCCCTGATGATGCTTGAAGAAATCCATACCCTCATGCCTGAAACAATCATGACCGCCGGTCCCAATCCGTTCTTTGACGAGATAAACCTGTGGTTTCGTGACCCACCCGGAAGCCTTACCGTTACAATAACTGGCATTAACGGTAACCGGATAAGACAATGGCATTATCCTCTCTTTGCAGCGCGTTCCTTACGTCTTTACGGACTTGACAATCTGGGCCAGGGGGTCTATATTCTTAAAGTAGTGACAGATCAGGGTGAGAGAGTCTTCAAAATGATCAAGATGGTTAGATGAGCCTGATGGAGAAAATAACACTTGCAGAGCTGCAGGGTCTTATACGCGACAAGATCTACGAAGCCCTACCCGGAGCCTTCTGGGTTATCGCTGAGATAGCCGAAATGAAAATACACACCGCTGGACACTGCTACCTTGAGCTCACCGGCAGCGACACCCCGGGAGGAAGGGTCACCGCAAAGGCCAGGGCAACAATATGGGCGTCAAAGTACCGCTCACTGAATACTCTTTTCAACGCCAGCACCGGGATACCACTGCGGGCAGGGATAACCATTCTACTTAAGGCAACTGTTGAATACCATGAGCTCTACGGCCTCAGTCTTAATATATCAGATATAGACCCTGCTTACACTGCAGGCGATATGGCTCTGAGACGCCAGGCAATAATCAGACGGCTGACAGAAGAAGGGGTGATATCTATGAACAGCGAGCTCTCACTGGCTCACTATCCAAGAAAAATTGCAATAATCTCTTCATCCAGGGCGGCAGGTTATCAGGACTTTATAAACCACCTGGAGAATAACCCATACGGATATGTCTTCGTTACACGGCTCTTCGAGGCATTAATGCAGGGAGAGATGACGGAAGAATCAGTCACCGGGGCGCTTAATGACATATCGGAAGAGGCTGATCGGTTTGATGTGGTGGTGATAATCCGTGGAGGAGGATCTACAACCGACCTGAGCTGGTTCGACAGTTATAATATCGCTTTCCATGTCACACAATTCCCACTGCCTGTCTTGACAGGAATAGGGCACGAGAAGGATGCTTCAGTCACTGACATGACAGCATGGAAGTCACTGAAGACACCAACGGCAGTCGCTGACTTCCTGGTAGACCGTACTCTTGACTGCGAGAATATGATCATCAGCATGGCAGAATCGTTGACAGCAGCAGTGACCGAAACCATTGACTCCGCCGGAGAACAGCTCTCGTCACTGCAGAACCGCACGGCAGCAACGGCAAGGCTGGTTGTGAGAGTCAAACGTGACAGGCTGGGATATCATGTTGAGACATTACGCCGTGCCGGCAAGAATGTATTGCGAACAGCCAGAGAGGTCACTGACAGGCTTGAGAACGCCCTGCGGCATCTTGACCCTGCAAGTGTGATGAAAAGGGGCTTTACCCTGACAGCAAAAGAGGGTAAAATAGTCCACTCACATGAAGAGCTGCAGCCCGGTGACAATATCACAACACATTTTATTGAGGGCATAGCAGCCAGTACCGTAAAAGAGATAACTAAAAAACGATAGAAACCATGGCAAAAAAAGAGATCGGCTTCAATGAGGCCATGAAAGGCATCGAAGAGATACTGAAAAACATTGAAGAGGGAGAGCCGGATATTGATAGACTGTCAGAAGATGTTAAAAAAGCTGCAGGCACCAAATACTCTGCTTGTCCTGTTTTTAAAGTAATTAAAGATTATTACAATAAAAATCCTCAAGATTTCAAAGATGATTCAGTGAAGGAAGTGTC
>CAYQNT010000102.1:0-9311 GCA_964418865.1 uncultured Rikenella sp. | reverse complement strand
AGAGAAAAAAATAACCGTGGCTTGATAATTTTACAGAAAAAAAGTTGCACAACTTGACAAAACAAGTAAATAACTATTTTTTAATTTAAAAATAATAAAAATTATTGTTAACAGTCTTCAGGTCACGGGCAAAAAATTGGGAACAGGCTCTCCGGCCTTCTTATTCTCCCGGATGATGATCCAGAGAATGAGAACGCTAATAAATGCAGCAAAGAAACACCACACTGAAGTCAGGTACTCTTTGTAAAATATCCCTGTCACAAGGCATGATGCAGCCATAATTGTTCCAAGAGGCCACATGCCCCTTACGCTTGAAACAAAGAAAGGTACAAGTGTGGCCAGGATGTATGCCATGAATATAATATTGGCCAGCTCACGGGGATAATTGTTCACATATTTGATATGATGACTGCTTATCTGAGGGTCAATATTATAAAAGATCAACCCTGCGGTATAATATAGAGATGTAATAACCCCTGTTACAAGAAATATCTTCATCGTCCTGCGTTTTTTGTCTGATTTTTCCATCAGCAGCACAGATAACGGAATAAATGTTGGCCATAATACCACTGCCGCGAAAAGAAAAATATATGATGATATTGCAAGCATCACGTCATAACCCTGCGACTGTAATGCAACCCAGACAAATCCTTCCGATATCTGCTGAATTCCAAAAAGAAGGGGTATTGAAGCAAACAATCTCATGCTGCGGTCACTATTCTTCGCTATCGTCACCACACCTATCCCGGTAATGACTGCTCCACCAATGAAGCTGGCTCCTGCTGAAAAACACATGGCGTTATCTCTGTTGTTTCTATGTACAAGGTAACTGTTTTTCCGGATTTCATATTATATTGTCCTTTCAATCGATTACAGAGATGAAGAAACAACTACTACTGCTTGCCTTATTTATCTGCCTTGCTCCTACCGTCGCGCAGCAGCACGGGAACACATTCAGTTTTGCGCTTGTTACCGACACTCATGTAGGCAGCACTAATGCAGATGATGATCTGCGGGCCACAGTAAACGACATAAATTTAAATGATTCTATTGCCTTTGTGATTGTTTCCGGCGACGTGACCGAGTTCGGGTCAGACAGTGAGCTGATGCTTGCAAAGGATATTTTGGATGGCCTGAACAAGCCCTGGTTTATCATCCCTGGCAATCATGATACCAAATGGTCAGAGAGTGGTGCCAACAGCTTCCGGGTGATCTTTGGTGCGGAGGCTTTTGCCTTCAGTCATGATGACTGGCTCTTCATAGGCACCAACTCAGGCCCGAACATGAGGATGAGTCCCGGACAGATTCCGCGTGAGAACATTGTGTGGCTAGACTCGGTACTCAACGTCCCTGAAAACAAAATAAAGATGATCGTCTCGGTGAACCACTACCCTCTTGACGAAAGCCTCAACAACTGGTATGAGCTTATTGACAGGCTGAAAAAGCTCGACACGCGACTGGCCCTCTGCGGACACGGTCATACAAACAGGGTGTTGAACTTTGAGGGCATACCGGCGCTGATGGGCCGTTCCAACCTCCGTGCCGGAGAAAAATACGGCGGATATAACATAATGACTATCATCGGTGACTCCCTGATTAAAGCATCAGTGCGCCACCCGGGGGTTGTGACAAACCCTGCATGGGCTCAACAGAAGCTGGAAAGGCATGATTTCAAGGCTGATACAACACACTGGCCAAGACCTGATTATTCAATGAACGACATGTTTCCGGGCGTGAAAGTGATTTGGCGTAACCAGGAGAAGAGCGATATAGGCGCCGGTACTGTCACTGTCGGAAGTATAGTGATTGTAACCAACACCAGCGGGGAGGTAAAAGCCAATGACATCAAGACAGGTCGTCAGAAATGGACGTTTCCAACAGGTGCCAAGATATACAGTACCCCTGCAACAGACCGCAAGAGAGTGGTATCCGTATCTGCCGATGGCATGGTGCATGCACTGAGTCACAGAAATGGCAAGCCTTTGTGGAGCTTTGATACGCGACAGCCCTCGATAGCCTCTCCTGTGATCAGTGACGGGAAAGTGTTCATCACCGGATCATCCGGCAAGTGCTATGCACTGGACATAAGAGATGGCACCCTGTTATGGAGCAACGGTACAATTGACGGTTTCGTAGAGACCACGCCGCTGGTATACAAAGGCAGGCTGATCTTTGGCACATGGAACAACCACCTCTATGCACTCAGCACTGAAACGGGTGAGACTTTGTGGGACTGGAACAACGGTTACACCAACAGGATGCTCTCACCGGCAGCATGTGTGCCTGTAGCGGTTAACGACAGAGTTTATGTGGTCGCCCCCGATAGGAAGATGGTCTGTCTTAATGCCCTGACCGGTGAGGTGATATGGCATTCTGATCTCGGTGCCATAGCTGTCAGGGAGTCGATGGGCATCACAGCCGACAGCACACTGATACTTGCCAAGACAATGAATGGCATCATCATAGGCGTTAGAACGGGTAGCGATGTGCCTGAGATAGTATGGAGAACAGATTTTAATATAGGATATGATATCGCCCCGGGAGTCATTATAGAAAGTAATGGCATGATCTTAGTCCCATCTGACAAGGGGGCTGTGTATGCAGTCTCAAGGGCCGATGGCACACTGCTGTGGAGCCATCGCATATCATCATGCCTGATAAACAATATTGTGCCTGTGGGTAAAAACAGCCTTATCTGCAGCTCCATGGACGGGGTGGTGGTCAGGTTGAGCTACTAAATGGCATGGAGCATGGGGCATGGAGCATGGGGCATGGAGCATGGGGCATGGAGCATGGAGCATGGGGCATGGGGCATGGGGCATGGAGCATGGAGCAAGAACGTTACGTGTGCTGTAAAAAAACATTCTGACCATAGCCTGGAATTTGTTAACTTTATTATCTCAAATAGATCGGATTTTCTAATAAACTTGATGACAAACTAAAATATTAATAAATTATGGCAGGTTTTCTTGATGAATTTTTGAAAAGTTATGGTCCTGAAGTGACCAAACAGATGTCCAGCAACTTCAATGTTGACCAGGGCACAGTTCAGAAGCTTATTCCTCAGCTCGCACCTCTGATCATTGCAGGACTGAAGAAGCAGAAAGACACGCAGGGCGGAGACGAGAGGGTTGAGCATATCCTTAACAAGTATGGCGACGCTTCTGTGCTCAACAATATTAAGGATCTTGTCTCCTCCAAGGCGAAGGCTTCGCAGGTAGATCCCAATCTTGGCGGCTTGCTCGGTGACGCCGGAGGCCTGCAGGCAGCTCAGGCACTGGCAAAAAGCCTGAACATTGATGCATCTACAATCATGAAAATGATCCCGGCACTATCACCACTGATCCTGGGAGCCCTGTCAAAGAAACGTGACACTGGTGGCAAGGGCATAACAGGTATAGGCGCTCTCCTTGATGCTGACGGCGACGGAAGCATCCTTGACGACGTCGCCGGTTTTCTGCTTAAGGGCGGGGCATCTTCACAAAAGCAGGGCAAGGGTATACTGGGCTCACTTCTCGGAGGGCTAACCCGCCGTAAATAAACCGTGTCAACAATCCTGAAAGCTGACCTGATCAGACCCTGCTCTTGCATAAGGGCAGAGTTGATGCGTTGAAGGAACTGCTGCAGGGTAAGATGAAGGAGCTAAGTTAAGAAGAGCGTGTCCCCGCTAGCGCCTGAGCAGACATTGGAGAGCACCGGAACATAAAATTCGGCCAAAAATGTTATATTTGTTATTACAAGGTGTGTAATAACAGATATTGCATTGGAAAAAAGTAAAGGTGCTAATGAATAATAACAATGATTTTTTATACTATCCCCGGGAATATAATAAGATTGAATTATGGAAAGATGTGACTCCGGGGCAATGGTCTGATCCGGCGTGGCAGAGAAAAAATTCTATTAGGTCGGTTGACCAGCTGAAGAAGGTGATCAGGATGAACGATCACCAGGAGAAAGAGATAAGGAGAACTATTGAGACACTCAGACAGGAGGGCAAGGAGCCCTTCCGTATATCTCCCTACTATGCCTCTCTGATGCAGGAAGACCCTTTTAATCCTATCTTTTTTGATAAACCATCAATAAAGCGTCTTGACCCTATTTTCTGGCAGAGTGTACCCACACCGGCCAATCTGATGTTCCCGGATGCAGGCGTTGAGGCAGCCATGAGCGAAGGATCACGCAGCTATGGGGCTGTTTACCAGCGCTACCCTAACAGAGTGGCACTTTTTGTTGCTGAGAACACCAGCTGTGCATCATACTGTGTGCACTGCCAACGCGCCAAATCACTTGACACCAATGCCGACGTCAATATACTGGAGGTAGACAAGGGACTCTTCTATATAGGCTACAACAGAAATATAAATGAGGTGCTTGTCACCGGAGGTGATGCGCTGATGGTAAGCTTCAAGAGACTGAAATACATCCTTGAGGAGCTGAGCCGCATACCCCACCTCAGGGTCATAAGGATAGCCACACGGACACCCGTTGTACTGCCGATGCTCATAAACGATGAACTTCTTGAGATGATCAGGGTGTCATCAAACAGGTACAACAAAGGGATAGAGAAGTATGTCTATTTCATGACCCACATCAATCATTACCAGGAGATTACAGCTGACCTTGCCACGGCAGTTAAGAAGATCACGATGCATGGTTTCACCATACGTAACCAGACAGTGCTGCTGAACCATGTCAACGACCACTACCGGACGCTGGCCGAGACCTTCAGGCGCATGTTCTGGATTGGTGTACATCCATATTACCTGCTGCAGTGTCATAAGGAAAAGGGCATTGTGCATTTCATCACCCCCATACAGGTAGGCAAGATCTACATGAAACACCTGCAGGGATGGATCAGTGGCATCACAGTACCGCGCTACGCAGCCAACGTTGAAGGCGGCGGCGGAAAAGTACTTTTGATGCCGTCAGGTCATGATACAATGAACCTCGATAATAGTATAGACGATAAGATATCCGAAAGTTTTGCCAGCATTATGACATGGGACCATAAGAGGTTAGTGAAATACGAGGCGCTCGGCAGGGCTACAATTAAAGAATACAGTGAGGCAGTGAATGTCATGGACAAGTTCATCGGCAGAAAAGGAGTCTTCCTCCCCAAAATAATCATCGTCGATGAGGAGGGTAACCACATTGAGACAACCAACCGAACCAAACTGCCAACCTTCGAGAAAAGCAAGAAGGCCAGGCTGCTTGATTACGAACTCTTCAACGCTGAAATGCCCCTGACCAATCCCGTTGATGCAAAGAAAGAGATTGATGCTGCATTCAGTAAATCAAAATTCAATAAGTAGAAAAACTATACCTTTCTCCTCCATTCTTCAAGGAGGAGAAAGATATGATTCTGATTATTTATCATTCCCCCTCCTGAGACAAGAGAGCTTGCCCCGACCGTAGCGTCTGGGGGTGTCTCCCGATTTCATCGGGAGACGGCGTGGTGGTTTTAGCTCCACCCTCTATACTATATCCTGCTATGTGATTACTGCAGCGGTGTAACCACCTCTATTACCTCCGGGAAGTCCATCCCTATCTTCTTCAGGTGTTCGATGGTGGGGATACCGTTATTATTCCATCCGCGGCGCTTGTACACTGCATCGCGAAGCAGGTCATACTGCTTCTCGCGGAACTGTCGCGTTACCTTAATCTTCTCTTCAGTACTCATGCCCTCCGGGTCAACGCCAATCTTCTCCTTCATCAGCTTATCATAACGCTCGGCGCGCGACAGATACTCATCCGCAGTAACAGGTCCGCAAGCACGGTATCGCTGATCCTCATCCTTGCGGCGTCCATATCCCCGGCGTGCGTTAAATACTCTCTGGAAGTTATATACGCGTTCTGAGTCCTCAATAAGCCTGTGCTTGTCAAAAGGTCGTCCTGTGACAGCTTTATAGATGGTGACATAGTTGTCTACATGCTCGGGCACCTTGGCCGGCTCATCAGTCTGGGCGTTATCCTCCGGCTCAACATCGTTCCACGGCAGCTTGCAGAGACCCACCAGGCCGAACCATGTGCGGAACATCGGGAAATAGTGCAGTGCTTCGGCTTTTTTCTCAAACGTCGGTATCTGGTTGTTGACCATATCCATGAATATGAGCCATGCCTCATCATGCTGCGGGCCCTTGTTGGTGAGGGCATATCCACCCTGCTGTGCCAGTGACTCCTTTGACATATACTGGGAATATTCGAGACCTTTGTTCTCCATTCCTATGTCTTGCATGAACTGCGGGTCTCCCCATCCCTTCTCTGCAAAGATCTTCTTCATTCGGCGTATGCCCTGTCCGGCTATCAGGCCAAAGCCCTCACCCCGCGACACCATATGCAGCAGTTCAAGCGCTGCCGGTATGTTGCCGAAGGTAAGCTCCAGACCACCGGTGCGCTCCTTATTTAAGATGCCGTTCTCATAGCACTCCTGCATGAACGCCAGGCTGGTGCCCCATGTGATGGTGCAGATGCCGTAAGTGTCACAGTAGAAGTTAGCTTCAATGATATAACGCGGATCAAAGAAACCGCCGTTGGAGCCAAGCCCTGCTGCTGTCTCATACTCCGGACCGTCGACTATGACCTTCTCTCCCTTGTACGGACCTGTACTTAGCTGGAAGTCGTCAACTGCCTTGGCGCATGCCATGTTGCATCCGATCCAGCAGCCGTCTGGTATGTTCTGCGTGAAGAATGATTTCCAGACCCCGGAGTCAATCCTGGGTGAGTCTTTGTGTGACCCGAACTTATAATTATGTGTAGGCAGGAGATCATGGTCATCCATTATCTCCATGAGATGAGCTGTCCCTATCTGACGCATCTTACACTGTTTGTCATCAAGCTCACGCATCTCACGGTTGAAGCGGCGGCCTCTCTCCTGAATGGACTCAAGATCAACCACATTGTTAAGATTACCCTTGACGCCCGGTATTTTGCATATAACAGCTTTGATCTTCTTGTTGCGGAAGACGGTGCCTATGCCTCCTCGTCCGGCCTGCTTCATCCTGATCTTCTTGCGCTTGGGATCGTAGAAAGTGAAGTTGAGCATGCCTATCGGCGAGTTGTCTGCAGCAGAGCCGGTGGAAACAATGCCTATGTTCCTGCGGTCTGTTTCGCTGTCAGCAAACATGTCTGTCAGCTGCTCGGCCAGCACATGGCTGTCAAGGGCCTCAGCCGGTGCTTCAAAGATCTCTACATAGTGGTCAACACCATTGATAAAAATGATGACGTCGTTGGCTGCCTTGCCCTGAAGCTCTATCGCATCAAAGCCAGAGAACTTAAGGAAGGGGCCAAAAAAGCCTCCTACGTTGCTGTCCATAACAGAATCTGTCTGGGGCGATATAGTAACGACAATCGACTTACCGGAACCCGAATACTGAGTGATGCCGCCAATAGGCCCGGAAGAGATAACAATTTCATTATCCGGATCATCCCATTTCGTGTCCGGTCTGGTGGCATCCCATAGATACCTTAGCCCGTAACCCTTTCCGCCAATGAACTTCTCCTTCATCACCAGGGGCACATCCTTCTCCTTTACCTCACCGGAGCCAACGTTTACATACAGTGTCTTGTCAGTGTAGCCCTTGTCAAGAGGGGTCCATTTGTAATGCCATCTGGTGATAAGCCTGTGCTTCGCCTTTAGTTCGCTAATATCCATAATAGTCTATGTAAATGATTCCTTATACTTAATACAAATAACGACCACAAATATCCGCATTCTAATGATAATAGTCAATATGCAGAAGATTGCAATTCGTCAGTCTGCCAAAAGCCGGACAATATCGCATATTCCGTAGTTTGTCCTTATATTTGTCCTTTATATATCAGCCGGAGAACAGTGCACCTATGAAGATAACGCTTAACAGTGAGCCAATGACCGTTGATGGCGGGAGTATCACCGTTGAACGGTTACTTGAGATAAAGAAATACACCTTCAGGCTGAGGACAGTAAAGATAAACGGGCGGATCATTGACCGTGACCGTTACGGTGAGGAGATGATACATGACGGCGACATTGTGCAGGTGATCTACCTGATGAGCGGAGGATGAAAATAGTAGCAACCAAATAACCTGTAATATTTTGAAACCGGATTTCTGGCAGCGGTTTTCCTTGGCAGGCTTGCGTGACAGCATGCCACCATGGATGAAGAACAAGTATGTGCTCACCATACTGGTCTTCATTGTCTGGATAGTACTGCTTGACCCGAACAATCTCATCTCACGTGTGCATGAGGTCAGAACGCGCAACAGGCTGGTGCGTGAGAGGGAGTATTATATGGAGCGCATTGAGGAAGATCGCAAGAAGCTTAACGCCCTCAGGACCAGTGATGAGAACCTCGAGAAGTATGCCCGTGAGCAGTACCGTATGAAGAAGCCTGATGAGGAGCTGTTCATCATAGTGACACCGGAGCAAGAGCGTAAGATCAGGCGTGAGCGCAAGGTGTCAGAAAAAACAAAGCCCGCTGAGAAGCGGGCTCGGAAGTCTTCACGAAAGTGAAGCCTATTTCTTTGTCGTCTTCTCAGCCTTGTATTTAGCGTTCAGTCCGGCGACCACCTCAGCGGTGATATCCAGAGCAGGATCGCTGTACATTATCGGGCCGGGAAACTGTTTTGCCAGTATATACTCGTATCCGTGATTAGCGTTGAACTCGGTAAGATACTGGTTGATATACTCAAGAATCTGACGTTGGGCAACCATGCCCTCCTCATTCAAATTATAAGCCATCTCATCACGTCTTGTCAGCAGGGTCTGCTGCTGCTGCTGGAGGGTCTGCTCCATCTCGGCGGCAGTAGCCCTGGTGATCAGTCCTTTCTGCACCTTATTCTGGTAGTCTCTGACATCACGGTCAAACGACTGTGATTTTGACGCCAGCTCTGCCTCTGCGCTCTTGCTCTTCCCTTCAAGCTCAGTAGTCTTGTCCTTGGCCATGTCAAACTGGGCTATCACCGAATCAAGCTCAACATAAGCGATGCTGGTTCTGACATCATTGGACTTTTCTGCGGCGATGCCGGTCTGATTCTTTGCGCAGCCAGTAGATAAAAGGGCTCCGGCAACAACCAATACTGATAATATCAGCGTGTTCTTTACAACAGATGATCTATTCATTTTAAAATCTAAGGTTAGGGTTCAACAAATTGTTGCACAAACATACATAAATTTTAAATATCAAAAGGAAGGAGGGATTGTGCTGTCTGACAACAGGGAGATGAGCATCAGAACTCGGGACAAGGTATAGCGTGGATTTTCCCTCCACGTTTTATCTGTTCAGAGGTGAATGTATATATCAGTGATATCTCGTATGCACCACCTGATGAGG
>CAYQNT010000101.1:0-9315 GCA_964418865.1 uncultured Rikenella sp. | reverse complement strand
TGTTTTTTTCCACAAACAAGGCTCCTGAGATATTGAAGAAATCAAATGCCATTCCGTAAACAATACATGAGGTTATAATCAGAATGAAACCTATGACGGTATTGCCGGCCAGGCCGAACAGGGCGAAACGCAGTACCCATGCTATCATACTGAAGAGCATCACTTTCTTAATGCCGAAACGCCTCAGGAAAAAGGGAATCGAAAGTATAAACAGTGTTTCGGAGATCTGTGATATTGAGAGTATTATAGTGGAGAAGTTATTAATGATCCCACCTTTTGGGAAAACTGTAGCATCCTGGAGAAAACTGTCGCCGTAGGCATTGGTCAGTTGAAGGGCGCCCCCGAGCAGCATGCTGAAGATAAAAAACAACAGCATTTTCTTTTGCCGAAATAGAACGAAGGCATTTAGCCCCAGACTCTGAACCAACGTCTTCTTTTCAGTTGTATCGCTTTCTACTTTTTCTACTACCGGCAACATGAAGAATGAATAGAGAGCGAGGCAGAATGCGGAAACAGCTGCTATAATAAATGAGACCTTGATGCTATGTCCCAAACCCCATGGTTTGGTGAAGAAGTTTGTCACCCACATTGCCATGATAAAGCCTACCGTGCCCCACACCCTAATCGGCGGGAAGTACTCTGTGGGCTCTTTGCCTTCGCTTTTCAGCAGTCTGAAAGCAACAGAGTTATTAAGACCGATTGTTGGCATATAAAAGCACATCGCAAGCAGCAGAAGCAAGAAGAATGGCAGTGGTGCCTCAATAAGTGGCAGGAAACACATTGTTGCGCCGAACATCAGGTGAAGTATAGCGTAGACGTAATTTGCCTTCCATTTATCGGCAACAATCCCAAACAATGTGGGCATAATAAGTGACGCGAAGCCCATAGTAGAGAAGACCAGGCCAAACTCAGCGCCGTTCCATTGTTTCTCCTCGAACCCATAATGACCCAGTGTCATCATCCATGCCCCCCAGCTAAAAAACTGGAGGAAGTTCATTATAATAAGACGGCCCTTAAGTCCCATAGCATTGTTTGATTTTAATTGGATAACCCGCGAAGATAATAAGGTATTCCTTCCATCAGAATCCCTCTGAGAAAATGTTTAAAAAAAGAGAATTGCTGACCGTTTTTTTTATACCGTTCCGAAGAGCCTGTCACCTGCATCTCCCAGTCCTGGAACAATATAACCCTTCTCGTTCAGGTGGCTGTCAAGGGCGGCGAGGTATATATCTACATCGGGGTGTTCCTTTTCCACCCGCAAGACGCCTTCGGGCGCTCCTACGATGCATACCAGCCTTATGGTTACCGCTCCTCGCTTCTTGACCGCCTTGATAGCTGCGCTGGCACTGCCTCCTGTTGCAAGCATCGGATCCAGCACCATTACCACAGCTGTGGCAATATCTTCCGGGAACTTGGCATAATATTCAGTGGGAACCAGTGTCTCATGATCACGTACAAGACCTATATGACCCACTCTGGCAGTGGTGATAAGGCTGGTGATACCGTCAACCATGCCCAGACCGGCTCTGAGCACCGGCACCAGTATGATCTCCCCGGAGAGCTCCGCTGTGGTACAGGAAGATACAGGAGTCTCAATCACCACTTCACGCAGTTGAAGGTCTCTGGTTATCTCATAGGCCATCAGCCCGGCAATCTCGTTTACGTTCTGCCTGAAATCCCTGGTCCCTGTCTCCTTCCTCCTGATAAGAGAAAGTTTATGGGTTATCAACGGATGGTTTATCAGCTTAAGCATAGGATGGGATATTACCTCCTGAGACTTTCCCTTTGTAACTGACCTGTCTCTTACTTAATAAACTTATAAGTAAAACCCACACCTATAACTTCCTTGAACTGTACGCGCTTGCCCATAGTGGATACGCCTTCTTCTTCACCAATCTTTATCATTACGTCATCATCATATAACAGCATGGTGCTAACAGTAGCAGAAATATACTCGTTGACCTTCATTACCAGAAGAGTTTCCCAGCTGACGTCTATGTTTTGAGGGTTGTGAAGGTAATTGCTGAACAGGTCAAGCTTAGTCAGGAAGTTGACATTCTTCAGTATCTCATCCTTTTTATATGCTATGTTGGCGTAGGCACCCAGCTCGGCTCTGAATTTCTTGCCAGGGTCAACACCGAAGGCTCCCATGGCAGAAAGTGCATCATCATTGACAAAGGTCAGCTTTGATGTAAGAGGGGAGAGGAACATGGAAAACTGCGGATTAGGCTTATAATCCATACCAAGTGAGAACAACAGATAGGCAGGAGAAAAAAGATCAGAAATTTTGTCCACAGTGTTCGGATAGTTATACCCTGCATCCATCTGAGTTTTAAAGCTCATCAATGCAGAATAAAACCACTTTTCTGATGCCTGATGCCCGTATTTGGACTGTAGGTCAATCCTGTCATCGGTCTTGACCCATCCCAGATCATTGCCTTTCTGCCGCATCTTACCATATCCTACAGTCAGGGAATTATCCCATGCAGATTTACCTTCTTTGTAATTGGCTCCGAGGTTAATTAGCCCGCTGATGGCCACGGAGTTTTGCCCGCCTGCTGCCCAGTTGGTAAAGGAGCTCTGTGCCACATTAAGCGAAAAAACTCCGCTTTTGTTCCAACTCTTGAGGGAGTCGGCTTTCTGTCCTTGTACTTCTGTAATGAATCCTGCAAACAACATGATTGCTGATATCAAAATAATAGTCTTCTTCATCTTAGTTTAGTTTATTTAATAACTCTGGTAAATTCTCCGCAGCTGCGGAATACGTTGCCGGAGCTTACTCCGGGATTAATTCCAATTTAATCTATAATAAGTTAATCATCTGCTTTTTGCTTGACTGATTCAAATCAATAATTCTTATGATCACTTTGGTAAATTCCCTGCAACATGCTTTGGAAATGAGGCCGGAACTTACTCCGGGGTTAGTATCAATTTATTCAGTTATCAAGGGTGCCGAAGACTTTTTGCAGCAGGGGTGTGACCCTTGCTGAAACCTCTTTCCTGATCTTAAGTTCCTCACCTTCAAGCTTCAGGAATACTCCTTCGAGGGCTTTTCTGGTCAGAAAATCATCTAGGTCAGTGGTGACGGGTTTGAAGCCTGCCAGCTTGCCGGCCACACTGTTGGCAACGTTGTTCCATTTTCCGGTCAGGGTAGTCCATGACTCCTGTGCTGACACACCCGCAACGATCTCCTTGCGTGTAGATATACTTATTTTGGGTTTGTACAGGGCATAAAGACTATTCCATGTAGTGTTCTTCAGGTACATGGTGGCAGCGTTGTCAGTACCGTGAAGTATGTTATACCCATCTGCTATGGTCATCTGCGTCACCGAGCTGATAAAGATAGGGGCAACCTCCCTGGCAGCATCTTCCGCAGCCCTGTTGATGTTCCTGATCACATTCTCAAGAAGCTGTTCGCCACCCGGAATCTTGCTTATGTTCTCAACTATCACCTTCGCTTCGTCAGGCAGAGGGATCTTCACTGCCATGTCTCCGTAGTACCCGTTCTCAGCTGATAGTTTGTCTGCTGCTTTCCTGGCACCCGTCGCAAGAGCTTCCTTGAGCCCGTTTACAATGTCTCCCTCCGTCAGTCCCTTCACCGTTGAGGCTGTATCCAATATGCTCGTCAGCTGAGCACATCCTGCTAAAAGAAAAATTGACAGGATGAGCACTACAGTCTTGATTTTCATTTTTGAGTCTTGATTTTAAATATTATCAGATTGCCTGATAGGGGATAAGCGTCTGCTGCACCTGATCAGCGTCATTGATCTCCAGTATCTCAATAACGATATATCTGCTCATACCCCTCCAGGGCAAAGGCTTTATGTATTCCTTATATCGGAGCTCAACAAATTTGCCACCAGCTCTCTCAAGCACAACCGCCAGGCTGTCACTTTTGACGCTGAATTCAAATTCATTACTTTGAATAGCACCGGGAGTTGGGGTTTGGAATCCCGTCTGGATGAGTTTACCTTCCCATGTCTTGAAAATATAACCCTTTCTGACAAGGTAGTTAAGATTGCCTGCCTTGACTCCTTCACCAAATACAAAATAATGACGCCATGCGAAGAGGGAGGCGGCAACCAGCAGCAGGATGAGAAATACTATCCTTATAGTTTTTTTCATTGTTGGCAGATTAGCTTGTACAGTTGTGGTTTAAAAAATCTCCCGGGGCAAAGATTGTCTCTTCTCCCCGGGCAAGATTGTTTGTCTCTTAATTTACGGAATCTGAAATATGATGTCAGTCTTTCTTTCCATCAATGTCGTCGTTCTTATCCCTGAGTTTCTCCTTCACCTCTGAGAAAGTCGCTTTCATGGTGTCCCAGATCGAGTCAGCACCCTCCTTCACAGAATCCCATGCATCAGCACTCGATCCCTTCATATCTTTCAGCTTTGCCTTGCCTTCGTCCATCTTAAGCTCCAGCTTTTCAATGCTCTCATTGTACTTTTCCTTCGTGTCGGCAGAAGCACTCTTTGCCCTCTCCCTTAACCTGTCAATGTCAGCTTTCCATTCATCAAGCTGATCCTGGATCTTATTAAGATAACTATCTTTCTTTTCCTGGTTTTCCATGGTTTCTATGTTTAAGTAATATTACTCCGTGATGAAAAAATGTTAATAGCTCTTGACAGTGTTCAGCTTTTCAATGAATGTCTGCACAACAGCCTGCTGGGCGTCTATCTTTGCCCTCATCGTATCTTGCTCATTCTCATTTCTGGGTATTGCCCGGTCAGCCTGATTTATGTCAGATCTGGCTTTCTGGATCTTGCTCTCGCTCTTACTGATCTCTTTTTGCAGCTTCTTGCGTCTCTTTTCAAGATCCTTGATCTGGGAAGCGCTGGCCTCCCTGCCGGCGCCAACCGGCATAGCCATCATTTCATTGTTCCTGTAAATGATATCAGTTGAGAGAATGCTTAGCTCGTTATTTTTAACAAGCAGCTTTTCCTGTTCATCATTTACTGTACTCCTCTTATTTTTTGCCGTCTTTTGTGAACGCGACTTGCTTTTCTCGAGGCTGCTCATTTCCCTTTTGAGATCACGGAGGATCTTCTCCTCTGCGGCGAGCTGGCTTTTGATGACCTCAATATATTGCGACTTGGCAAATTCTTTCAGGTAATCTTTTGCAGCTGAAAGCTGTACATCTCCTGAAGCAGGTTCAACATACTGGTCCTTCTTAAGCTCTATAGCCACAAGAAGCCTGCTTATGGTATCTTCATTCATGAGCCGGCTGTAGATGTTTACCGGAGCAGCAGATACCTGCTTGATGAGAGCTCCGAAAATGGTCATCGCGCCGTTTTCTGTCTGAACTTTTGACTTTGTGCCAGTCTCCTGCAGCTTGACCCAGCTTTTAAGTGCGTTGTTAAAATCAGCCTCAGGAATGGTTATGTTGAAACCTGGATAAAGATAGTTACCTATCTGGATGCTGTCTTCAATCACTTTTATCGGTTTCTGCGCTTTCAATGCAGGCATCGCTATCAGTAGTGCCATGCAGATAATTAATGTAGATTTTTTCATAGTCGCAATTGGTTTTAAATCAGCCTACAAAGATACAAATAATCATCTAAATCTACAAGTTGTTTAGCTTAAATATTTAATGAGTTCGTCTCTGTTTTATGGAGCAGGCCAAGCGCTCTTCTGGTTGCCTGTTCACCGGCCAGGATGATCTCCGAAGCCTTGTAAAAATCAAGGATGCCGTATGATTCCCTTGAAACATGGACCATCAGGTCAATCCGGTGATTCTTCAGAGTCAGTGAACCAATCTGGTTAAGCATTATACTTATGCTGCGGGTATTGAGATTGAAAAGGCCCATACCGTCTTTCCGGTTTTTAGGGAAATGCTTCTCTGTTTTGGAACGCAGATTTCTGATTTTCTTCAGATGCCTGTTTTCCGCCTCATTATCTTCCGCTGTTTCCGGTTTCACATGGGGGACGTCCGCATTGACATCCACCACTGCAAGCATATCTCCTTCATGGCGTGCTACCCTGTTTATCGGAATAGGATTGACCAGCCCACCGTCAACATAATAATCCTTTCCTATTTTGAATGGCTGGAACACTGTTGGTATTGAAATAGAGGCCCTGATGGCATCAAACAGACTCCCTTTCGTGAAGACCTTCTCCGTACCTTTAGTAATATCAGTAGCTACGGCACAGTAGGGTATCAGCAGATCCTCAATTCTGCTGGCCGGGACTATCTCTTTCATCTTTTCAATAACCTTGTTACCCTTGACAAACCCTCTGCTGCTGATTGATACGTCGGTAAGCTTGAGAACTTCCATCACGTCAAGGGTTCTTACCCACTCTTCAAACTCCCTCAGCTGCCCTGAGGCATAAATGCCGCCTACAAGTGCACCCATGGAGGTCCCGGCCACTGATGTAATCGTATAGCCCTCGCTCTCAAGCACCTTTATGGCGCCTATATGGGCAAAGCCTCTTGCTCCGCCGCTTGACAGAACCAACGCAACATTTTTTCCCATAGCTACCTTCAGGTTGTGTTTACACTCCCGCTATCCTTCTCTTGTACTCTGCAAGAGCCTCATCGAGTCTGGCCCTGGCCGTTGTGTCACCCGGCACGTTATGACTCGGGTGAATGTACAGCTTAACACCCCTGTCAGCGAGTATCTCCGCAACAGTTGTGATTGTCATCCAGACGCAGGTGATAAAAGCCATCGTTGAAACAGGCCCTATCTTGTCTTGATGGTCCTTCAGCGTTACTGATGCATCCTCTGCCGGGGCGCATGTGTCAACCACCAGATCAGCAATGTCAAAGATGGTCATGCCGGATGAGTGCCTGGTCTTCTTCCCCTTTGCAGCAGCAGCTGATCCGAATACCACCACCTTCATGCCTCTTTTCTTTGATTCAAGGGCGATGTCAATATTCACATTGTTGATTCCTGAGTGTGAGAAGAGCCACATGGTGTCATTCTGATCGAAGGTGTAGCCCTTCATTATCTCCACTCCGTAACCTTCAACCCTCTCAAGGAACACAAACTGGTGAACCCCCATCTCTCCTGTGATGTGTGTGAAGAAACTGAGCGGTATCTCAATCATGGGATGGAACCCTACGAATCCTCCGATACGCGGATACATCTCTTCAATGGGCAGTGTAGCATGCCCGCACCCAAAAGTGTGTACCCAGCGGCCGCATTCAATAGTGTCAGCCATTACTTTAGCTGCCTTACGTATATTGTCCATTTGTGTCTCTTCGATACGCGACATGACATCTCTCGCGTTTTTCATCCATTCCTGTGCAAGCATAGTTTACAGTTTTATGTGGTGTTTATTTATTTTGTTTTATTCTTCTAAAGATAGTCATTGCCAGTAGTACCAGAATGATCAGTTCTACAAATGTAAATGAGGTGAGATGTTTTATCCCAAAATTCTCTGCCACCAGTCCCATTGAATAATTCACAAGCATGTTCCCCGTCAGGGCTATTACCAGAACGAAACTGAAAGCGGTTCCTGAGAGATGCGGGTATCTGTTGCCTACCATGCCAAGCATGGTGGGGAAGCTTGCGGCAAGACCTGCTCCCAGCAGGAAAAGCCCTGCTGCTGCCGGTACCATTGAGCTGCTCAGCCTGAAGAGCAACAGCGCTATCAGGGTGATGCCAAATGAGATATAAAGTAGTCTCTTTTCCGGCAGCTGTCTCAACACGCTCCCTATAAGCAGCCTCATGATGGTCATGCCGGTGACGTAGATTGAGAGTCCCATCAGCGCTGCTGTTTGCGGAGCCGCAACCCGCTCCATAAGATAGGTGACGGTCCAGTTGTTTATCAGCCCTTCAAACGCACTCTGAAAGAAGAGAAAAAAAGCTATCAGCAGCAGGGTGACATCTTTAACAATTGCTCCTATCTGTTTCATTGATATACCCTCTGCCTGCTTGGCAGGAGGGAACCTGACTGCCATGAACACTATGGCTGCTGCCATGGCCAGGAAGCCGGTAGCTGCAACAATTGACTGGAAGTCGAACGATCCCTTGAGTACACTGAGCAGCAGCGGCATGCCCAGCGCACCTATGCCGAAGAAGACACCCAAAAGGCTCAGGTCAGCGCCCTTACCTGTTGTGCTGATGTCTGCAACCACAGCATTGGTAGCCCCGTTGATGGCTCCACCACCGAGTCCGAAGAGGAAGACGGAGGCCGTCAACACCCAGGCAGTGTGAGTAAAGGCCAGCCCCTCGAAGCCCGCAAACATCAGCAGGGCAGAGGTGGCCAGAAGAATCTTGTATCCGTACTTGTCACATACCGGACCGAACAGCAGTGAACCTGCTATGATGCCGATGGGAAGTATGGAAAAGAGTGTCCCTGCCTCAATGGCATCAAGCGAGTGTCTTATCCGAAGGTCGGGAAGTACCGCTCCAAGCATAATAAGGCCTATGCCAAATAGCAGCATCCCCAGACATGCTGACCAGAATACCAGTTGTCTGTTATATGTACCACTCATTTCTCTCTTTTTTATTACCTTATGTTTTTCATGGCCAGGAAGCCCGCCCCATAGACACCGGCATCGCCGGCAAGAGCCGAGGACTCAAAGCTCACCTGCTTTATGCTTATGGGCTGGGCCCACTTGCCAGCTTCCTGCAGTATATCTGGAATGAGCTCCGTTGCCGGCCCGAAGAGCCCGCCGCCGAATATTATCTTTTCCGGGTTAAACAAGCTGACAAGGTTGGCCGAAGCCATGCCCCAGTACCTTACAGCCTGTTCAATAATCCTCGAAGCCGGAGCGTCACCCTTGCGCCAGGCATTGAAGACATCAGGTGTTGTCACCTTATCTGCCCCGGCCTTGCGCAGCACACCGGAGTACTCTTCATGCCTGGCCAGGTACTCGGCAGCCTGACGGGCTATGCCGCCACCGGAGGCGTAATACTCAAAGTCACCGCAGATGGTATACTTGCTCTCAAAGGTTCCTGATAACGCCATCCATCCTATGGCCCCGGCTATATCACTGACACCGCGCAGTATCTCCCCGTTGACAATGATGCCCGCCCCTATACCTGTGCCAACGGCCAGGTAGATGGCATCTCTGCAATCGCGCGCGTTGCCTTTCCATATCTCCCCGGAGATGTAACATGCCCTGTCGCTCTCTATGATGACCGGAATCTCCTCAGTTATGGTCTTCACCTCCCTGAGCAGCGGGTAGTCATCCCATCCCGGAATATTTGGTGCCCACACCGTTCCCTTCTCGTGACGACTTATCCCAGGCACGGAGATGCCTACAGCTTCCACAGCGTCACCTTGTTGCGAGGCTCTGGCCATCATCAGCGCTGCTGTTACGGTGATCATTTTCCCCACCTCTGTGCCCTGACGTTCTTCAATTG
>CAYQNT010000100.1:4003-9692 GCA_964418865.1 uncultured Rikenella sp. | reverse complement strand
TGAACTTCCTCCCTGACGTGTACGTGATGTGCCCTGATTGCGGAGGTAAGCGCTACAACAAAGAGACGCTGGAGGTCAAATACAAGGGCAGGTCTGTAAATGATGTCCTTGAGATGACAATTGACATCGCTGTGGAATTTTTCAAGGGAATACCCTCTATATATAACAAGATCAAGACACTGCAGGATGTAGGATTGGGGTATGTCAGGCTGGGACAGCCATCAACAACGCTCTCAGGAGGTGAAGCGCAGCGTGTCAAGCTGGCAACGGAGCTCTCACGCCGTGATACCGGCCGTACTCTCTATATACTTGATGAACCTACAACAGGACTCCATTTTGATGATGTGAGGGTGCTGCTTGAGGTTCTTGACCGGCTGGTTGAGAGAGGCAATACCGTTATGGTGATAGAGCATAATATGGATGTCATCAAGATGGCCGACTTCATTGTTGACCTGGGAAAGGAAGGCGGTCGTGGCGGGGGCGGCGTGATTTTTTCGGGAACCCCCGAGCAGATTGCGAAGAAGAAAGGCAATTACACGGGTAAATTTTTGGCGCCATCACTTGGGAAATAGAAAATATTATATTTGACAATTAAATTTTGACTTATGGACGAAGCTAAGGGTAAAGATCTGATCAAGGAAGCGTTTGAGCCGAAGACATGGCATGAGATCCACACAATGGATTCATGGAGGGTTTTCAAGATAATATCGGAACTTGTTGAAGGTTACGAGAAGCTCTCCCGCATCGGTCCGAGTGTGGCGATCTTTGGATCTGCCCGTACACATTTCAATAATAAGTATTATAAGCTCGCTGAGGAGATTGCCTTTCAGCTGGTACAAAAGGGTTACGGTGTTATCACCGGCGGCGGTCCCGGTATCATGGAAGCGGCCAACAAAGGAGCAAAAAAAGGGAATGGTAAGTCAATAGGCATAAACATTGACCTCCCCTTTGAACAGAAACCAAATTCCTATATTGACCGCGACAAGCTCATCACCTATGACCACTTCTTCGTACGCAAGGTGATGTTCATGAAGTATTCACAGGGCTTCATCGTACTTCCCGGGGGCTTTGGCACCTTTGATGAACTTTTCGAGGCTATCACGCTGATACAGACTAAGAAGATAGGGCGTTTCCCAATAGTGCTGGTAGGTGAAAAGTACTGGTCAGGTCTTTTAGAATGGATCACTGATGTGATGCTGAATGAGGAGCACACTGTCTCAGCCGAGGATATGAATATATTCAGGATTGTTGATACAGCGGAAGAGGCCGTGGCTTATATTGATCAGTTCTACTCGAGGTATCTCCTCAGTCCGAACTTCTGATGACCTTGTGATCTACATCTTCAGCCTGATCGTCTGATTTTGCTTTGATGTGCCTCCCAGGCCGGAGATTCTGAACTGTCATTGATTTTTCTGCAAGGCCGGAGATTCTGATCCTTGTAGGTTTTACCTGTTGTGCTCTTTTGTGTGATGATCCATCTCACGCTCATGATCACGCTTCTTTAAGGTGTCGCGCTTGTCGTATTGTTTTTTTCCTTTCGCAAGAGCTATCTCTGCTTTTGCCAGTCCGCGGCTATTGATGAATACTTTCGTGACGATAATAGTCAATCCTGTCTCGTTAACTTTCCTCTCCCACTTACGAAGCTCCTTTCGCGTTAGCAAAAGCTTCCGCTCGCCAAGCGGGTCATGGTTGTTGAGATTGCCCCAGTAATACTCCGAAATATGCATCCCGGTAACAAAGAGCTCTCCGTTGCGGAAGGCACAGAATGAGTCTGTCAGAGTGGCTTTGCCGGCCCGTATAGACTTGATCTCAGTACCGGCGAGCTTGATACCTGCAATAAGCTTCTCAAGAAATTCATAATCATGTGAGGCCCTGCGGTTTCTGATGACGATATTACTTGTATCGTTTCTCATCAGCAGATTCAGGCAAAGATAGAGAAGTAAAGCGTTTCAGTAAGTTTTGAGAGTATAATCTGTAGCAGCACGAAGATGATAAGCATTGCAACGACTGTAGCTATGATCATCGGGAGCTTCTTGTGATCAGGCGGGTCTACCATTGTCTCCATACCTATCCAGAAGATGTATAGACCGTAAAGACCCAGAACGTTGATGAAGAGGAGCGACTCAAAGAGGCGGCTGATGGTTAGAGAGAGGAATATTGGAGCCATTGAGTAAGCTACCAGCTTAAATGCCACCAGGAAATCGTGCCCGAGATCAAGTGCTCTCATTATCTCCCTCACTATGAAAGCGGAGGCATAGGCACCAAGATACAGGAACAGGAAAGTTCTTATGGCGACCAGCAATGAGTAGGTCGGTTTGAGGGTGGTGTTGATAAAGAACATCGAACCCAGAAATGCGCTGACGGCGACAAGTATTATCAGCGGCATGAAGAAGCTGCCCCTGACAAAATTCATCGGCCTGTTCTCGCTGTGAACTACTCCCCATGCTTTGCCGGGATTGATTATGAAATATTTTGTACGATGGTACAGAAACCTGAAGTCCATGTCCACTTTTTGTTTAAGAACGGCAAAATTACTTAAAATTGCAATACACTGAACTCTTAATGGCTATCTTTAATCACTTTGGCAGATTAGCTTCGCTGAGCACTCCTCCAGGTGGCGGATCGGTTTTTTGCTGTGAGCTGCGGAATATTTGGCCTGTGGTTGCTGCCAGTCTTTTTCTAATGGACAAGCCGATGCATGATATTGTTGTGATCACGGGCCCTACGGCTACAGGTAAGACGAGGCTGGCGGCGCTGGTGGCTGACCGCCTGGGAGGGGAGGTGATCAGTGCCGACTCCAGGCAGGTTTACCGTGGCATGGATATCGGCACTGGTAAAGATCTTTCGGATTATAATGTTGACGGGCGCCGAATAACGGCTCATCTTGTTGACATAGTTGATGCGGGTTACAGGTATAATGTGTACGAGTATCAGCGCGATTTTCTGACTGTTTTTGAAGATATGTCGCAACGTGGTAGTTTCCCTGTTGTATGCGGTGGGTCAGGCATGTATGTTGACAGCATCGTCAGCGCTTACAGGCTGATACAGGTGCCTGTCAACAGCCAGCTGCGCGCGCCGCTTGACGGCAGATCACTTGAGGAGCTGACAGAGATACTTTCTCAGTATAAAAGCCTGCATAATAAAACTGATGTTGACACAGTCAAGCGGGCTGTCAGGGCTATTGAGATAGCCGATTATTATACTCACAATCCGCTTGATGAGAGTCCTTTTCCGGTTAAGAACCCTTTGGTGACAGCCGTTTTATTTGACAGGGAGACCCGGCGGCAGCGTATCACTGCACGGCTGCGTGCGAGGCTTGAAGGCGGAATGATTGAAGAGGTGCAGCTGCTGCTGGCTGCGGGGATCCATCCGGATGACCTGATCTATTACGGCCTTGAATACAAATATGTTACGTTGTATCTACTGAATAAGATGAGTTATGAAGAGATGGTGCAGAAACTGGAGGTGGAGATCCATCGCTTTGCCAAGCGCCAGATGACCTGGTTCCGGGGCATGGAGCGCCGTGGCATCACCATCAACTGGATAGACGGCTTCCTGCCTGACGAGGAGAAGGTTGAAGCAATAATGAGGTTACTTGACTGCGGGACCAAGTGACTGCAAGACCGCAAAACTGCAGGACCGCAAGACTGAGCCCCGCTTGCGGGGCGACTGACCTTCAGACCCTCAGACCTCAGACCCTCAGACCTCAGACCTTCAGACCCTCAGACCTCAGACCTTCAGACCCTCAGACCTTATCCCCATTTTCTTCATCAGCAGAGAGGCGTTGAAGCTTGAGCAGATGCCCGGTGTCAGCCTGTAATCGAAGAAGAGCTCCTCGCCGCTTACTTTCACATCGAAGTGATAATTTTCAATATCTCCGGGAGACTCCTTTTCCAGACTGGCAAGGCGAAGGTCATGCGTGGCCACCACTGTCACCGCGCCATATCCGGCCAGTTGTCTTATCAATGCCACGGAACCTGTATACCGGTCGTCGGAGTTGGTGCCACGCAGTATCTCGTCAAGGAGAAGGAATACTTTGGGATCGTCTTCTGCTCCGGCAATGATCGCCTTCAGTCGTCGTAGCTCGGCATAAAAAGATGAAATATTCTCCTCAAGCGAATCTGTGATACGCATACTGGTGTGAAGCCTGGTATTCGAAAGGCTAAATGCTGATGCGCATACCGGCGCCCCGGCAAGAGCCAGTATAGTGTTGATGCCGCAGGTCCGCAGGAAAGTGCTTTTGCCTGACATGTTTGATCCGGTCACAATTATAGCTTTTCCGGCTCCGTCAACTGAAAAATCATTACTGATCCGCTTAATGGCAGGAATAAGCGGATGGCCCATCTTTTCAGCCCTGAATTCGAAAAAGGTATCAGTAATCACCGGAAAGACCCATTCGGGGTTGTTGAAATACATATTTGCCACTGAGGCTAGCACTTCGAACTCTGCCATTGCGGCAAACCAGTCAGGTATCTTTTCAGCATGTTCATGCTTCCACTTTTCAAGAGCAAGACAGAAATGAATATCCGTGAAGACCAACAAGTTCAGAGGGATTGACACTAGTATATTTAGTCTCGAATCAAGCCTGCCTACCAACTTTGACAGTCGTCTGATACGGCTTGAAGCCGTATATATATCTTTGAAAGAGCTTTGCAGCGCCCCGAGTTTTGAAGCTGAAAAACTCTGATTCTCTATAAGGCTGATTGTCTCCGAGTATGACTTCAGCAATTCAGATGACCGGCTCACCTGCTCATGTAGTCGGGTAATATTTTTAAAACGGGTAAAGTAGAATATGAGGTTGATAATAAATATCGGGCCAAGGATCGCAGCGGGGAAGCCGGCTATAACCATTCCGATGGATACCAGTACCAGTGTGCTCAAGAGCAGGATAATAACTTTCTCGCGGCTGCTTTTAACAAAAATGTCATTACTGCGGAGCCATTGCATCAGCGGCTCCGGAGCAATTCCGGCACCGGCATTCAGATAACCGAGGGTGATCAACTCCTGGCGCCAGTCAATCAGAGGCTGTAACTCTTCAATTGCCTCCTTTCGTCCGGATATCTTTTCTACTGCAGCAGGTTGTTTCAGGTACTCTGCCAGCAGGTCTGAGGCAGGCTTACTGGTGGTGCGGCATATGTATTGAAACAGTGATGCTTTACCAAAGATGTCAAGGTCATAAGAATAGGGGTGGTCTCTTTCAGCGTATTCTTCACCTGTCTTAAAGCTTGAAAAGTCTCCCTCGAGGCACAAAAGCTCCAGCCTGTTGATCTCCACAAGGTGCAGGTATCTCTTCCTGCCTTTCTCTGTCGATTCATATTTTACCACCAGCCATGCGAACAGTATTAACGCCACCGACAGAGTGGTGACTGCGGCAATTAATGAGAATGAAAGTAGCACGGCAAAAAGTATCAGTCCCCCGACAAACGCAGCTAGTCTAGCCATTGAAAGCCGGTACGACAGCCTCCGCGACCGTTCAGCCGAAGCGCTGAACTCAGCAATCCTTGAATTATAAATCTCTAGTGGCGACATCTTCATATTATCAGTGTTTAAAGCTAATTAATCTGTCCTGAAAATAAAAAGCGGACGAAGACGTCCGCGTACCAATTTACAATTATACCTGTATTGCATGTGTTATCTGCAAAATTCGAGCTGTTTGGCTTGTATCATATGCAAAATTTAACTTCACTTT
>CAYQNT010000100.1:0-3993 GCA_964418865.1 uncultured Rikenella sp. | reverse complement strand
TACCACCGCAGACTGCAAGACCCCAAGACCGCAGGACCTAAGACCTTCAGACCTTCAGACCTTCAGACCTCAGACCTCAGACCTCCAGACCCTCAGACATGTTCAACATTGACACCATTCTTTTCGAACTCTTCGGCTACCAGATGAGCCTTCTTGAGCTGCTTGCCGTTATCACCGGACTGGCAGCCGTATGGTTCGCAGCAAAAGCCAACATTGTTACCTGGATTTTTGCGCTTATCAATGCGGTACTCTTCTTTATGCTCTATTACCAGGTGAACCTCTACTCAGCCATGATATTGCAGCTCTTTTTCTTTTGCAATGCCATTTACGGTTGGTTCAACTGGAAGAGACAGGGCACTGACGGCGATGAGATTGTGACACTGTTAAGCCACAAAGGCAGGGTGCTCTGGACTGTTGTGATGATTACCGGAGCGTTCTCATTGGGTATGGTCATGAATCGCATCCATCTCTGGCTGCCTGATCTCTTCCCTGTCAGAGCAACATTTGTCTATACTGACGCAATGATAGCAGTGATGAGCATAGCAGCCTCCCTGCTGCTGGCAAAGCTTAAGCTTGAAAACTGGATACTCTGGATACTTATCAACGTCATGAGTATTGCCATGTATGCCATGAGAGGAGTAATGCTGGTATCAATACAATATGTTATTTTTCTTGTTATGGCGATCTATGGCTTCATACAGTGGCAAAGAAAGGTCGTAGTCGTGCAGGTATAATAATAGTCTATTTGCTTTTCAGGTACTTGCTCATCTCCTGCTCAATTCTCTTCTTTACCTGTGTTAGCCTGAGCGATCTTCTCTCAATCATAACCGGCCACTCTTTAGTACTGATGTCATTAAAATAGACCAGACTCTTTATCGCGTGAAAAGGATTTCTTTGAGGATACTTGTCAATGTAAAATCCAATCATCTGGTCAATGGTGAAAAAATCAAGAAGAAAGTAAATGTCAATAAAATCCTTTGATCTTTTTCCGCTGACAGATATTGCGTTTATTTTCATTGCGGCAATATCTTCCTTTGCAAACAAACGAATATCCCCGATTAAGATCGGTTCAGAAACATCTTTGTAAGGGTGGGATAGTATGTCAGTCTTTATATTTTCAATTGAACCCTTCAGGGTATTATCATCTATCAGGTCCGCGCTGAACTTATAATCCTTTTCAAGTTTCTGTAATAACTTATCTGCATTGAAGAACTCTTTTGAAAAAAGGTCTATGTCTTCTGATCGTCGGTGACCAATCTGCAGGGCAAGGGCTGTTCCTCCGGCAAGAATAAATCCGTGCATATAATCACGTGATTGCAGTTTTGCTATCAGATCAATAGTTGACTTATCTACAGCTTTTTCTGGTAACATTCAAGTTCTTTTGGGTCAATATTGAAGAATGTGACTATGAAGTTCATGCTCTTTTTGTCAAGAACCGGTAAACTTTTCAGGGTATTTCTTATCTTCCTTATTCCATAGAAGTGCAGAAGTGCAGAGAACTCATCAAGATTCCCTCTGGTAATAACTCTTTCAATAATAAGATGACGGTTTCTTTCAGGGTCAAGGTTCTCCTTTGAAACATCCCAGAAGAGAGTTTCACGGACCGCCAACTGTCCATTTATACTTTTAATAATCATTAGTTAAAGTTAGCTATTTTTTGGTAAATAAAGAACCCATGGGCGCTTGTTTCCGCTTACCCAGGCTGCAAACGGCATCTCCGCTGATCGGCCGCGGCAGAGATGTTAATAACGATGTGACGAGCCATATCAGAAATCAGTACTTGGGTTATGGGTCGGTTCCTGACGGCCATCCTCCATGCCGGAATGGTTGTATGGACTGCCTTTAAAGATCTGCTAAATGCCCAACCAATTACTTTTCTATCATAAAGATCTATTATAACCGTCAAATAAAGCCACCCTTGCCATGTTTTAATATAAGTGATATCTGAGACCCATACCTGCCCTCTTCTGGTCACATTAAAGTCTCTATTGAGCTTATTTTCAACCACAGGGTAATTATGCCTGGAATCAGTCTTTACAACCCACTTCTTACGAATAATGCTCTGTAAATTTTGCCTTCTCATTAATCGGGCAACTCTTGGTCTTGATACATGCGATCCTTCTTCTAAAAGTGCTATTGTAATCCTTGGGCTGCCATAGGTCTTTTTGCTGAACTCGTAAATCCTTTTTATGCGATTTAATAAATCTTCGTTCTCGATATCCCGTCTCCCGGGCTTACGAATCAGCCAACTGTAATATGAACTCCTGGTTACCTTTAACACTTTACACATCTTCTCAATGGGAAATATGGAGGCATTTGACTTTATAAACTGGAATATTTGCCATCGTTCTTGGAGAAAATGCTTACAGCTTTTTTAAGATGTCACGTTCTAGCTGTGCATCACGAAGTTCTTTCTTCAATCTTACGATCTCTTTTTCCTCTTCGGTCAGAATCTTATTACCATGGCCAGGGAAACTCGCTCCTTGATGAGTCTCTGCTTCTCGTCGCCATCGATAGATCAAATCGGCACTTATATCCAGTTCGGATGCCAGTGCAGAGGTGTCTTCCCGATTATGACTGAGTTCGATAACCATCTGTTTAAACTCTCGATCAAATCTTCTTCTTTTTCTCATATCCGTTAAATTAAGCATTTTAGCTTAACTTACTGTCCGGATAAAAATAGCAGTTCCATACACTAAAACAATAACCAAAACAATTAAGCATTTCATTTTAATTTGAGCCATGGTTCTATCACACTTGCATATTGACAATAATTGAACTATCCTAATCTGTAAAGTTGTGATTCAATGTTGTTTGTTAACGTTTTAATATAGAACGGAGAACAGGGCTGCCACTGTTAATAAAAATGTATAACCATTGACTTTTATTGATTGTTGGTAGCCCTTGCAATCGAGTCTCTATTTACAATCAACCCGTATTGGACAATAAAAATGCCTGTAATTCAGCCACAGCACGTAATCGAACCACAAACGCGTCTGCATTTACAATCAATGCCCCTGGTTTCCTCAGTCGTCTCTGGTTACGAATAGCCTGAAGCTTCCGGTTACGTTCTGCATACTCGTGATGAGTCTTGGGGTAGTCAACTTGATAGGCATGCCCGCTGTGCCTGCTGTAACAGGCCTTCTGGCTCTGTAAGCTTATGACGATGCGCTTTGCTAGTCTGATACTTCTTTTTGCCCCAGGCATTCTTGCGGGCTTGCTGGCATTATTTCGCCAGGCAATACTTCTGCGGCTCCGTCAATTAATGATTAACATAACGCTTGCATTGCCGAAGATTCCCGATTAATCCCCTAAAATCCCGGAAAAATCTGACTATAATATTTAATTTTACAGATGCCAGGTTTGTTGTTTAGCAAATGAAAGTCATAAAGGTAATTCAGATATAAATCAGAAAGAAAAGGGCAGAAAGTTGCTCCTATTTTGCCAAACGCTTTCTGCCCCGGCCTTTCTAAAACATGAAAGGAGGTGAAAAGTCAAAGAGAAGAATCAAAAAAAACATTCACAACAGTTGAAAGGTATTTAACCTACTGAACAGGTGATGCCTGAATCTAGTTTGATTTATTAATGAAACTTAATCTGAGTAATTATGAAAAAGAAAATTACAATTGCAGCTTTAGGTAGCATTCTTGCCATATTTTCAATTCTCAGTTTTGGCTTGCCATTAAGCCCAACAGGAGAGATTTCATTGAAAAATGTTGAGGTTATGGCCAAGGCAAATGCTCAGGTGAATCCCGAATGTCCAAATGGTTGCGTACCCTGCGGGCTTTATTGTTATTGTTATCAAGTCTATGAAGGCCTAAAAGAATAGGACTGGGGCGACCAAAGTAACTAATCAAAGAAAATCCCTTCCATTTACTTTACTATTTTTGAAAACCGGTGCGGTAGCATAATACTACCGCACCTAATAAATGAAAAACCGTAACTAATCAGTTTATATAAATTTCAGGTGTTATTAACAGTTCTACGGTGGTA
>CAYQNT010000099.1:0-9748 GCA_964418865.1 uncultured Rikenella sp. | reverse complement strand
GAAAAACATTATTTGGAGCTCGTTATAGTGTTTTGAGCTTCTCGCTGGAATTTTTAATTTCCTACATAGAATAGTATATGCTCTCTATGCTTGATGACTGCTCCTCAATATTTGCAAGCATCTCTTCCGTTGCTGATGAATGCTGCTCCGAGATGTCTGTAATGCTTTCAGATTCTTGATGTATCTGGGTAAAGAGATTATTAATGTTTTCAATTATACCTAACTCATTTCCAATACATTTATCTATCTCCCGCACAAGCTCAGTCACCCTCCTCCTTGCCGTACCGGCATCCTCCCCTGCCCCGAGGACTGCCCCCGAGAACTTAGCTCTTTCGTATCTTGTCTGAAGCTCCTTTACTTCTTCGTTTTTTTCTGCCAGATGCCTTTTGGTCTCTGACAGCTCATTTTTTAAACCTGCTGCCAGTTCAATCAGTCTTTCATGCTCTGACACCAGTTTTTCCACTGATCTTTTGAGCAAAAGATACTCTTCATATCCCTTAGCATTCATGTCTGACAACTATAGTACAAAAATAACAATTCTTTTGCTCTTTTCAAAAAAAGAAGAGATATGTTTGCGCTTTGCGGGCATAACTTTAGTTTTGCACAATTTGAGGAAAATGAACAAAAAGATAATACTTATAGCTGCAGCTATAACAGTTGCAGCATCAATCTATTCACAGGTTCCTGCAAAGAACCTCTTTGTCAGTCCGCTCAGAGATGAACCATCACTCTCAGCAAGCTTTGCGGAGCTCAGAAGCGATCACTTTCATTCCGGCATCGATTATCGCACCGGAGGTGTTCAGGGTAAAGATGTTCTTGCTGCTGATGAAGGATATGTTTACAGGATAGCCGTAAGCCCGACAGGTTTCGGCAAGGCATTGTACGTGAGACACCCATCAGGCTTTTCATCAATATATGGCCATCTCAGAAGCTTCCGTCCTGACATGGAGGAGTATGTAAAAGGGATGCAGTATCAGCAGAAACGATTTAACGTATCACTTTTCCCCCAACGTGATCAGTTCAGGGTGGGCCGCGGTGAGGTGATAGCCTGGTCAGGCAATACGGGAGGATCATCCGGACCACATCTTCATTTTGAGCTGCGCGACTCATCCACGGAAGACCCTGTCAATCCCATGCAGTTTGACCTGGGCATAAGTGACAGGACCAGACCGGTGATAGAAAAAATTGTGCTTTATCCTCTCTCACGCAGTTCTTCAGTAAACAGTGGGCACCTTAATGTCAGCATGAAGACACTGCCGGCAAACGGATCTTACGGTCTCACAACGGGTGTGGTGCCGGTAATTTACGGTGAGACAGGCATAGGAATAAAGTGCTGGGACAGCTTTGACAACAGCAGCAACAAGTGTGGTATCTATTCCATTGAGCTTCTGGCTGATGGGTTGAAAGTGTACGGCTTTACTGCTGACCGTTTTTCATACAGCGAGTCCAGATATATCAACAGTCATATTGACTATGCTGCGAAGGTTACTGCTAATGAATATATCCACAGGCTCTATCTGCAGCCGGGCAACAGGCTGTCAATGTATAGCCGGCTTGCGGGCCGGGGTGTGCTGAGATTCAGTGACGACGGTGAGCATGAGATAAAGATAGTAGTGACTGACATCAGCGGCAACAAATCATGGGTCTCGTTCAAGGTAAGGTCGGTATCACAGGCCCCCGTACCGCCGGAAGAGATCGTCTATAGTAAGGTTCTCCCGTATGGCAAGGCAACAGACTTCACTGCTGACGGTATCAGAATACACTTCCCTGCGGGCGCTCTGTATGACACACTGTTTTTCAGCTATAATGTCAGAAACCGTAACCGTACGTTCCTTTCCCCTGTCCACTCACTCCATAACGAGACCGTAGCAATCCACAATAACTACAGGCTCTCTATAAGACCTGACACCATAATAGCAGGTCTTGAAGCCAAACTTTGCCTTGCCCTGGTCAGTAACAAAGGGGTTCCCTCCTATGCCGGGGGCGACTATAAGTACGGGTTCGTGAGCGGAGAAATGAACAAACTTGGCGACTATGCTGTCACAATAGACACTATCCCACCACAGATAAAGCCTTCATTTGCCTCTGGTGCCAATCTCACCGGCAGACAGCTGTTCACGGTTACAATAGGCGACAATTTCTCCGGAATAGGAAGCTATGAGATGCTTATTGACGGTGTATGGGCGCTGATGGAATATGATGCCAAGAACAACCTCCTTATTTACAGACCGGAGAAACCATATATTAAAGAGAACACCCTTCACCAGCTTGAGCTCAGGGTCAACGATAACCGAGGTAACACATCAGTCTGGAGAAGTGAATTCAGGTGGTAGTGGCAGTATTTGAGTCTGTCACCACGACAAGTGGCAGCGATAGTGACTGTGACAGTGATTAGTGCAAGCGGCAGTGCCACTGTCAGCAATAGCAACAGGTACAGTGTCAGAACAGCTTCTCAGGATAGATCCCGGCGTCAACCATCTTTCGGATGCTCTCAACAACAAAAGGCTTGTCCTCTCTGTAGGTAACACCAAACCAGTTACTGTCGCTTCTTAGTATCTTTATGGTGATCTCACCATTTTTTACGAACTTATCCAGGGATGTAGGTATGTCAAGCTCTGCCTTCGGATCTGACATCCTCTCCTTCAAGAAATTACTGAACTCCATGTTAAGGTATTTATAACATGAAGGCTTGAAGCCAAAGAGGTTCATTGATACTATCTCATCACCGGTATACTGATTGTAACCGCCAGCGCCGTCAGGGGCAAAGACTCCATCAGGCCTCTTTTCTAACTGTCGGGTCTCAACTATGTTAACAAGAAAGCCGTCATCACTGACCTTACATATGCCGCGGTTGACATGTCCGTGATCAGAAAGGGTGTTACCAAGACGGTATCCCACTATGCAGAAGTTCTTGTCATCCTTATCCTCAGTAAGAAACTTATAAAGCACCTTGAACGAGTCGACTCCGTAATAGTCATCAGCATTTATGACCCCGAAAGGCTCGTGAATTTTTGGTTCTGTCACCAGAATGGCATGACTGGTACCCCATGGTTTCTGGCGTTCCTCAGGCACAACAAAGCCTGTCGGGAGATTCCCGAGATCCTGGAATACATAATCAATCTCTATTACATCCTTAAGTCTTTTGACAAATGTCTCCCTGAACTGCTCCTCAATATCACGCCTGATGACAAAGACAACCTTGCCAAACCCGGCCCTTTTTGCATCATAGATCGAATAGTCAATTATCGTCTCTCCGGAGGGTCCAACCTGATCAAGCTGTTTGTTGCCGCCATATCTGCTGCCCATGCCGGCAGCCAACACCAATAATGTAGGTTTCATCTGATTAAATGTTTTAGGTAATACAATTATACCCAAATAATATGTACTTTCAACACTTTGAAATAAAGATTTGTCGTTTCTGTTGGAAATATGTGTTGACTCTGTTGAGTCTGCCATTACTGCCGAGTCTGCAGGAGCCGGCAGGCTGGAGCTTTGTTCTGCCCTGTCAGAAGGCGGGATCACACCCAGTGCCGGACTTATAGAATCAGTTCTACGAAATACAGACATCAGGATACATGTGCTGATAAGACCCAGGAGCGGCGACTTCCTATACAGTGACAGTGAGTTCAGCGTGATGCGGCGTGACATTGACACTGCCGGCGAGTGTGGTGCTAACGGTATTGTGACAGGGCTGCTTGTCAGGGACGGCACGGTTGATCTGGAGCGTACAGCACTGTTGGTTGAATATGCCTCTCCCATGACCGTTACTTTCCATCGCGCCTTTGACATGAGCCGCGACCCGGTAAAAGCGATGGAAGATGTTATCACTGCCGGAGCTACAACTATACTTACCTCCGGACAGGCACGGACAGCCATTGAGGGCGCCGGAGTAATAAAATCGCTCGTGGCTACAGCAGGCAACAGAATACAGATAATGCCGGGTGGCGGCATAAATGAGTATAATATATCACTTCTCGCCACCTCAACTGGCGCAAAGGAATACCACATGTCAGCGCGCCGTGAGATAGAGAGCAGAATGACCTACCGGAGAAAAGGAATATATATGGGCGCCCAACACCTGCAATCGGAGTATACACTTAAAAATGCCGACCCCGAACGAATACGGGCAGTAATTATGATTTTGGGAGGTGTTGTTTTCTAATTAAAGATGCTATTTTTGGAACCTGTCCCACCAGCTACAAATAACAGGGAAATAATATCCACATTATTATTCAGAAACTTATAATAATTCTATAGCTATGAAACAATTCACAACACTAATGCTGAGTCTGCTTTTACTTATGCTGATGATATCAGAAAAAAGCCAGGCCTGCACAAACTTTCTCGTTACAAAAGGAGCCTCTAAAGATGGCTCAACAATGGTCACCTATTCCGCTGACTCCCATGTTCTCTATGGTGAGCTCTACTACTGGCCGGCTATGAAATACAAACCCGGAACTATGGTTGATGTATATGAGTGGGATTCAGGTAAATTCCGCGGAACCATTGAACAGGCCCCTGTTACCTTCTCGGTTGTTGGCAACATCAACCAGTACCAGCTGGCAATTGGCGAGACAACCTACGGTGGACGCAGAGAACTGCACAACCCAGATGGTATCATCGATTACGGCAGCCTCATTTACATGACCCTGCAGAGAGCGAAGAACGCCAGGGAAGCCATCCACACAATTATCACCCTCACAGAGAAGTATGGTTACTGCAGCTCCGGGGAATCGTTTTCAATCTCTGACCCCAATGAGGTCTGGATCATGGAATTGATCGGCAAGGGTCCAGGTAAAAAGGGCATGGCATTCGTTGCCCGAATGATACCCGACGGTTATATCTCAGGTCACGCCAACCAGGCAAGGGTAACGACTTTCCCTCTGGCCAACGGCACTACCTCAATTACATCGGCTGAGATAGACAAGATCTTCAACCCTGCTGTTGAAACAATATATGCTGTTGACGTAGCTGACGTAGCACGCGGCTTTGGCTGGTATAATGGCAGCGACGCCGACTTCAGCTTCAGCGATGTATATGCACCTGTCGACTTCAGCGCTGCCCGTTTCTGCGAGGCCCGCGTATGGTCAGGCTTCAACAAGGTCAATAATACTATGGGTGAATACCTGAACTATGCCATGGGTTATGACCTCAGCAACCGGATGCCTCTCTGGATCAAGCCTGACAATAAACTCAGCCTTGATGACGTAATTGGCCTGATGAGAGACTATTATCAGGATACGCCAATGGATATGACCAAAGACCTGGGCGCTGGTCCTTACGGCAACACTGTCAGATGGAGGCCTATGAGCTGGATGGTTGACGGTCACATGTACCTGCACGAGAGGGCAATCTCAACTCAGCAGACCGGATTCTCCTTTGTGACACAGTCACGCAACTGGCTGCCCGATCCGGTAGGTGGCATTATATGGTTCGGCGTTGATGATACCTATTATACAGTCTATACCCCTATGTACTGCGGCATCACCTCTGTGCCTCATTCCTTTGCCGTTGGCAACGGTGACATGATGACCTACAGTGACAATGCAGCATTCTGGGTTTTCAACGAGGTCACTAACTTCATCTATACCCGCGCCAGTGAGATGATCCCTGACATGCAGGCAAAGCAAAAAGAGCTTGAAGATAAATATATCAGCGAGACCGCAGATATTGACGCTAAGGCCGCTGAACTCTTCAAGAGCACAGCCAAGGGTTCGGCAGCGAAGGGAACAGATCTTATCACCCGCTACTCTGTGAACGCCGGAGATAACACAACCAGGGAATGGAGAGAACTGTATAAACATCTGTTCACCAAATATATGGACGGTAATATCAAAACAAAGAGAGCCGTTCCTGAAGGCTATAAATATATTGCCCCGAATATGAAACAGCCAGGATACCCGCAAGAGTGGCTCATGAGAATTGTTCTTGACAATGGCAAAACGCTGAAGATGCCTGATGGTGCGGGTCATTGATCTGCCCATCAGCTGCATTAAATAATTTGCGGATAATAAAAATATATTTATACCTTTGCGACCTATTTTAAAATAGTAGATATTAAAAATTTATTTGCGCGATGGACTTAATGAAAATTGTTGAAAAGGAGTACGCCACCAGCAATGAGTTCCCTAAATTCAAGGCAGGAGACACGGTAACGGTACACTATAAGATCAGGGAAGGAAGCAAGGAGAGGATACAGCAGTATCGCGGAGTGGTCATCCAGAGGTCAGGTTTCGGCATAACAGCTACCTTTACGGTACGCAAGATGTCAGGCAACATTGGCGTCGAAAGGATTTTCCCATCGGCATCACCCTTCATTGACAAGATAGAGGTGAATAAATACGGTAAGGTACGCAGAGCTCGCATATTCTACCTCAGGAAACTCACAGGCAAGAAGGCACGCATCAAGGAGAGAATCTTCTAGTCTGACCAATGACGGCATCAATCATGCCGGCCATGAAAAAACAAAAAAGCTACCCAACGGTAGCTTTTTTTATACATATACCTTCTCATATACGGTTAAGTCTATGATACAGAGTCAGCCTGCCCGGACGCAATCTACTTCAGAAGTTCATCGGCCTTTGCCCGGGCGTCAGCAATCATTTTATCAGCTGTCACGCCTGCCTCAGAGACCAGCTGTGTAGCTCTTTTCTCAGCCTCTTTGTTCATTGCCTCAGCCGCTTTCTTTGCCGCAACTACAGCAATGGGGCCCTTTGCTTCAGCATCTTTGATGAGCTTTTGTCCTCGAAGGTCTGACTCCTCACGGATTCTCTTCGCTGCCGCAGCAGCCTCATCACGGAGCATCTGTGCCTTCTCCTCTGTCTCCTTTAATATCTTGTCAGCCTGTTGCCGTACAGCTTCATTAACCTTTTCAGACACCTCCTCCTTAACCGCCTCAGTAGCCGTAGAGATAGTGCTGCTCACGGTGCCGCCTGCGCTACCGGTGCCACCGGCAAAGAGAGGCTTGATAACAGGATCAGTGACCGTGCCTCCAACCTGGAGGTTTAACATGATAGTCTCAGGCGGAGTGAGAGATAGTCCAAGAGCTGTCACCTGCGATGATAACATACTCATGAGCGCACCAGCCGCACTGCCCAGCTCTGCCCTTGGGATCTCCGTTTTTATAAGATAGTTTATGGTACGGTCAAGACCCTGATCACCCGACAGGTTGATCTTAATATTTCCTATCCTGGTGTCAAACGGTTTTACAAACAGCCTGCCGTCATTAATAATGAATGTTGCCTTCAGGTCTTTAATGATGTTTGTATATCCCTTGTTCATTTTCAGGATGTTCTGTATTATGTCAAAGGCTTTGGAATCAAGTATCTGAATCGATTGTGAGCTGGCCTCCCCCATTCCGGAGAGAGTGCTTATCACCGGCATCATATTGCTTCCCAGAAGAGACTTAAAACTGAACTTTACGCTCACATCTCCTCCAAGGCCTGATGCAGCCGGCATGAGCTGCCGTACGGTATTGAATGCGTTGAACGTCTCTTTGATATCTACCGAAGTTATGAACATTTCAGCGTCTACCATCGGCTTAAGTGTATCACGGGTATCATAGGTTGCATTGATCAGCATTGACCCACCAAGAGCCTTCATCCCGGTCTCACTCATAGTCACAACCCTGTTGCGCACGACAACATTTCCGCGCACATCACTGGCAGCAAGCCTGCCATATGTAAGGCTTTCAACAGACGCGTCAAATGTAAAATCTATGTTTTCAGGGATCTGTATAACCTCCATGACGGTGGTATCCGCATCAGTAATGGTATCTGACATGATAATATCAAGTATCTCATTCAGATCTATCGATTTTGATTTTAATGACAATTTACCTTTAAGGGTGCCGTCTGAAAACATATAAGGAATATAATTCTCCAGCCTCCCTGCAAGTGAAAAATTACTCTTCTCCCCCATCGTTGCACTCATATTAGTCAGCTCGGCGTATGCCGGGCTGAATTTTAATGCAGCACGACTGATCTTAACAGGCGGAAGGTCAGTCATTGCCACCGCCATATCAGAAAGAATAAGATCTCCTGAGGCATTGAACTGATCATACTGTTCATTCTCTATCATCGACATGCGCCCTGCCAGTTTGAGACTAATGTCAATAACTCCTTCGAGTGACACACTGTCTATGGGCACTGCCTGCAGCAGTTTTGCCAGATCGATCTTTCCGCTGGCAGACATAGCAACTGAAGGATCACTCAGAGGAGTGGCCAGCTTAAGTGTCATGTCAAAAGGACTGCCGGCAAGCACAAAATGAAACCTGCTCACATCTACTGTTGTCTTATCCATGTCCCTGCCGTCCATCGCGACTCCGACCTGGAGATTGATTGCAGTGATCTTTTCGGGCAGGCCTGGGTAGCTTATCATCCCATTCTCAACTGCCAGATTGACGATGATGTCAGGAATGGTGCTGTCGGCAGAGCTGTATATCCCCTTTATTGCACCGTCAATAACGCTTGTGCCGTCTGTCTTGAGCCCATCGAAGTCTTTCATGTAAAAGGCAGGCACCAGTGACAAAAGCGACTTGAATGATGTTTCACGTGACAAGAAAACCAAATCAAACTCAATATCGTCTTCCGGCATGGCAACCAAACCTGAGAGATCCATTGAGATATCATTTATCTTCAGCAGATTGCTCTTGATAACAAACCTCATTGAATCAAGTTCGGCATTCACTCCGGCTTTAAAAATTACTGAAGCATCTGAGAGGTAGGGAATCTTGTCATAGACGAAATCAACAGCGCTGGCTGTTAGATCAAGGTCAAGATTTGTGCGCATACCGGTCATTCTGCCCGAGATGTTGGCGTTGAGGCCATCAACTATCGCAGACATGTCTGCTTCCTTGTCAGTATAATAAACAAGACCGTCCCGTAGCGTAAACTTATTAAAGGTCAATTTCATAGGTGTCTCGACGAGATCCGCCATGCCTTCCTCTTCAGTACTCTCCTTCATAATATCCCAGTTCACTGACCCGTCTTTCAGCACAATTGCGTGCACCATAGGCTTATCAATGAACATCGACTTGATTTCATAGCCCTGGTCGCCAAAGAGAGACATCAGATTAAAAACCAGTCCTGCGGATTTGATTGAGGCAAGGGTGTCACCTTCAAACTGATCAATGCCGGTAACGTTTAATTCGTTAAGAGTGAATGTAGCATTCGGGAATGCCCTGAAGAGGCTGAGCCTGTATCCTGCAAATGTAACCTTTGCGTCAACCATGCCGCTGATAGCGGTCTCTACCTGTTCCTTAATCTTCTCCTTGAACAGAACAGGTAAGAGCAGTCCTGCCGCAATTATTAATACTAGCATGGAGCCAATAATAATTCCGGTAATTTTCAATCCCTTTTTCATTCGAAAATATCTTTATTATGTAATTGATTATTCAGTTAGCAGAATGAGACTTTCATGTTTTTCCTATTAGGCAAATTGGCAAATGAACGTTTCATTTTACAGAGTTTATACGAAGGAGGTAAGTCTATATCTTCACTCAGAAAACGGCCGGCGGAATTTTTTGTTATTGCAAATAAAATATTTATCCCTTGCTGCTTATCATCAGTAACTTTTCCTTCTCCATGATGGTTATTTTTTTACCGGAGACACTGATGATCCCATCCTTCTCAAATTCTGTCAGTATGCGGCTGACACTCTCTCTTGAAGAATCTATCAGGTTACCCAATTCTTCCTGATTGATGGGAAGGTAAAAGTTATCTGAGGCGTAGATCTTTTCTGCCATTTC
>CAYQNT010000098.1:0-9761 GCA_964418865.1 uncultured Rikenella sp. | reverse complement strand
TGGAGTATCATGGTGTTGCCGAGGCTGATATTGTAAGTTATCTGGCACAGCCGGCTCTTACCATGCCAACCAGCATAGAAGCAGCTCAGGAGCTCGTGATGACACAGAAGTATATTGCCAATGCTTTCGAAACAACTGAGTCATACTTTGACTTTATCAGGACAGGATATCCAAAACTCGACTTCACCACTATCAATCAGGTGATCAATACCAATACCTTCCCGAGAAGGAATCCCTATCCTCCTGATGAGCTGGAGAAGAATCCGTCCATTAATGTGCTCGGTCAGCCCGACTATTTCCTGAAGGGTGTTGCATGGGATACAAAACCATTCTCATGGAGACCTGGTAAATAATATTTTTATTCTAATTTTCAAGGCCGTTCCGGGAATATCGGGGCGGCCTTGATATCTTTAACAAGAACTTAAATATAAAATCATGAAGATCAGCCTGAGATTGAAGCTATCACTGATTAGTGCACTTATTCTGATTACACCCACTCTGACGCTCAAATCACAACAGCCGTTCACTGGCAGTTACGATGCGTTTCAATACCGCAATCTTGGTGCGTTCCGCATAAGCGCATGGGTGGGGGCTCTGGCAGTGCCCGAAAACCCGGGAGAAAAACACAAGTATACCTGGTATGTCGGTCCTCGCAGCGGCGGTGTATGGAAAACCATCAACAACGGCACCACCTTCGAGTGTATTTCAGATTCCTTCAATACAAGCGCTATTGGCGATATAGCAGTGGCCCCCTCAAATCCCGAAATACTTTGGGTGGGAACGGGTGATGCTTTCAATGCCAGGTCTTCATACTACGGCAATGGTATCTGGAAATCCACTGACGCCGGAAAAACATGGAAGAATATGGGTCTGACTGATGCACACCATATTGCCCGTGTTATTATCCACCCAAAGAATCCAGATATTGTATGGGTTGCCGCAATGGGACACCTCTTCTCAGCCAACAGTGAGAGAGGACTGTTCATGACTATCAACGGAGGTAAAACATGGGAGAAAGTACTTTACGTTAATGATATTACCGGTGTCATAGACCTAGTGGTAAACCCTGTTAATCCCGAGATTTTATATGCTGCTACATATGAAAAGGTACGCAGTGCCTGGACATACGAGCCCGGAGGTGAACATAGCCGGATCTATAAAAGCACTGATGGCGGCAAATCATGGAAAGTGCTGACCGGCGGATTACCTGAGGGACCGCTTGGAAGAATAGGCCTCGATATACACAGGTCAGACCCTGATATACTTGTGGCTGTAATACAAAACCTGAATGTTAAGCCAGGAGCGGACCCTGATGCCGAGGTTCCATTCGATGAGTTTACCGATCACTCATTTGACAATCTTATAGGAGGTGAAGCTTATATCACCAAAGATGGCGGCAAACGCTGGAAAAGGATCAATGACCCGGAAAAGACAGACGTCAGCGGAAAGGCTGCATACAGCTTCAACCGGATTGCAATAGACCCGAAAAACCCTGACAAGATCTATATTATAGGGGCCGGTATGTATTATACGCTGGATGGTGGAAAGACATGGCCTAATGGCAGAGAACAGGACAGGTTCAGGTCTAATTTCGGAGACAACCGGGTCTTTTGGATTGATCCGCATGATCCGCGCCACATAATGCTCGGGTCAGACGGAGGCATATACAGCTCTTTTGACGGCGGACTGACCATGAACCATTATTATCAGATTCCCCTCGGAGAGGTGTATCATGTTGAGGCTGACATGGAGACTCCCTATAATATCTATATCGGTCTCCAGGATCATGAAACCTGGAAAGCACCCTCCAACAGCTGGGCTGGGGAGATAAGCCCTTCCGACTGGGTTATAACTGGTATGTGGGACGGCATGTACACTAAGGTTGACCCGGAGAATAACAGGTACATTTATTACACAACCCAATTCGGCTCCCATCACAGGGTAGATCAGGCTACTGGCGAACGGGTGCCTATAGCGCCTGTGGCGAAAGAGGGTGAACCATTCTACCGCTTTACCTGGACCACCCCTATTGCGCTCTCTCCGTTTAACAGCTCAATCATCTATACAGGAGCCCAATATGTGCTCCGCTCCTTTGACCGTGGAAAGAACTGGGAGAAGATAAGTCCAGACCTCACTGACAATGACCCTGATAAGATCCACGGTAAAGGCCATCTGCGCTTCTGCAGCATCACTACCCTTGCCGAGTCTCCGGTTCGGGCTGGAGTGATATGGGCAGGGACGGATGACGGTCATGTGCAGGTGACAACAGACCATGGTCATACCTGGAGCGATGTTACACCTGCCCTGGCATCCGCCGGCGCCCCTGAGTCAATGTGGGTAAGCAGAGTCTTCCCGTCTAACTTCAATGAAGCAGTAGCATACATCTCAAAGTCAGGTTTCACTGATGACATTATGACGCCCCATATTTATGCAACAAATGATCTTGGCAAAACATGGAGCAGGGTCACCGGCGGATTGCCGGAATACCCCGTCAGTGTTATAATTGAAGACCGTAAAAATCCCGATCTGCTATTTGTCGGAAACGATAATGGTGTATATGTATCTCTTGACAAAGGAATGAACTGGAAGCCGCTTAGAGCAAATATGCCCCCGGTGGTTGTACGGGATCTGATGATACACCCTCGGGAAAACGACCTGATTGTGGGTACTTACGGCAGAGGAGCCTGGATAACTGACATCTCTCCATTGCAACAGATTACCAGAGAATTGCCTGGGAAGCCGCTTCATCTTTTTAACATTGAGCCCAAGCCTCAGATGAATTTTTCACAACAGGCCTCATGGGGCAACTACCAGATGACAGGGAGCAATCACCTCAACAGCCCGAATGAGCCTGTTGGCCTCGAAATATGGTACTACCTCGGAGAAACATCAAAGGATGATCTGATCATCAAAATCACCGACAGGGATGGGCACCAGGTTTTCGAAAGAAAACTCGAACAGAAGCCGGGTTTCGGCAAGACATACTGGAATACAATGAGAGCAGTACCTGGTGAATATAACGTTACTCTCATCAGGGGTACCGTTAGCGAAACCAAACCTGCCTCACTGACTGAGAAATGGCTCTGGCCTGTACTGAATTACCAGGTTGGCAAAAACAATGCTCCGTAACCTGGCAGAGTTTCAATTTACGGTTCAGGAACAGTAGCAATTCTTAATCTGGCAGAATTTTATTTCCCGGGTCAGGAACGGTAGCAATCTTTAGCGTGGCAGAATTTTCTTTTTAGTATTTTGCCAGTTCACATATCGATGCGTAGCGCCATGCCTTCATCGTAAGACGAATGATGAAGAGCATCTGTGTGCCGATAAAGAACAGGAAGACAAGAATGCCCTTTGACGGGGTGGCCACAGCGGGAAACCAGATTATAGGCACGATTAGTGCCATGTTTACCAGAATAATAAACAGCTCTGTGCCATATGAGAGCCAAAACCGTTTCTTCAGTGCCCTGAATCCGTTGCCTAGCGCCCTGAATGACCTCCCCGAACCGGTGGCCGCTATCCATCTCCTCGAGTAATCGGCCACGAAGAGCCATACTGGCATTCCGATAAACCAGATTGCATAGAAGAGATACATTATGCTTGATCCTGAGTCAGACGCTCCGCCAGTGGCCTGTATGACAATTGCCGGTATTCCAATAATGATGAAAGTATATGCCGCGATCAGTACTGCCATCTCAATGGCTATTTTCAGGAAAGGGAAGAAATTATCTGCTGACGCCTTGAAAAAATCCGGGACTGTGATACCACCCCAGTCAAGTGTATACCTCCGGAAAAGCCCCCCGGCAAAAAATGTAAGAAGGAGAAAACCGATCAGGCCAAGCAATAGTGCCCCGACTGTCATAGAGGTCATTAGTCCGCCAAACATCCTACCCAGGTCACCTGCCAGCTCCAGGTCAAATCCATCTTTCAGTCGCTCCACAGCCATACTATTGCCAAATAATGCATTCAAAAAGCTCCTGAGAGGATATGCAACTGCAATGATTATCACCAGGGTGCTGACCCAGATAGTCAGTATCAGTTTATAGGAAGAGATGGCACTAGCGGCTCCGTTCTTCAGAATTTTAAAATAGCTCATCTTCTTATTTTATAGGGTGAACATGGAAATCATCATCTGTACGAAAAAAATAAACTTGTTCGTCATCCGCCTGGAGGCAGTGCGATCAGGATTATCAGTCCACGAGTTGTTAATACGGTTGACGTCCAGGTCAATCTTATCCTGCGGATCAATATTAGCCCATATAACCTTTCGCGTACCTGTATATTCAAAATCTTTAAAACTGGCTTTCCCGTCCCATGTCTCCAGCACCTCATCGCCATTATCAAACCCTATCAGTACCTCCACCGGCAGGGTCACCTCCCCCAGCCTCTCTAAGCTTACCCTGGAAAGATAGAGAGTGTCACTTTTACGGTCACTACTCATATATGTCACCGAATCTCCTTCGATAATGCCTGAATAACTTCTGATCTTTGTGCTGGAAACACCTGAAAGTCTGAAGTCGCAGACCCCGCTACCGTAAAGCACCTGATCAAAGAACCAGTTCATATTCTCGCCGAACCTCTCGCCGTGTTCCTTCCTGACCACATCATTCACCACTGCAATGAAATCATGTCCTGAAGGGTGACGGAAAGACCAGCGCCGGTAATACTCGCGGAAAACATTGTCCATCGTCTCAATGCCAATGATACCCTCAAGTGTATGAAGCCACACGGCAGCCTTGCTGTATGACATCATTGAGTAGGTATTGTGAGGATACATCCATGAGGGAAGGTCATTGGTAGCTATGTTGCGGCTTGGTGAGGTGATGTAGCCTATCCTCCCCTGGCCCCGGTCTGACATTTTAAGGAATGGAAGTTTCACCAGTCCGTAGCCGTCGCCATAGTAATGATCAACGATCCGCTGCTCCCAATAGGAGTTTACGCCTTCATCGAGCCATGGCTCCTCAAACTCATTGCTTGCCATGATGCCCATGAAGTAGGCATGCCCGAACTCATGGATAGTAACCATCTCTGCCATCTTTAGAAATGAAGGGACAAATCCTCCACCACTTGATGTAAACAGTGTTGTATACTCCATTCCACCAGCGCCTGCGCCTGACAGGGGTGGATCAACAAAAGTGAGATGTGGCCAGGGGAAAGGGCCAACTCTCTCACCCAAATATTCAAGGGCATAGATCACGGCTTCAAACTGTGCATCGGCCTTAGTCAGCCCTTTTGCAGTAGTAAGAAGGGTTATTTCAACATCTTTCCATTTCTTTGTCAGAACCTTATAACCCGGCCAGGCAGTCCATGCAAAATCAACAATATCCTCTGCCCTCCAGATGATCTTCTTCATATTCTCACCGAGGTCAATCTCCTCGATAAGCATACCACCTGAGCCTGTCACATATTCTTTTGGTAAGGTTACAGAAACATTATACACTGCATAATTAGCATAGAACTCAGAGTTGGAATGAAACTGGTGACAATTCCATCCGTCCGCCTCACGCTGCCGCATGCCAGTAGTCTCATAGACACCGAACTTTGGAAACCACTGCCCAACAAAAAAGAAATCGTCAGCATAGCCGGTTCTTACAATCGGGGATGGCAATTTGGAATCAAAGGTGATCTTAAGCCTCAGCGTGTCACCGGGAGCTATCGGCTCAGGTAGGTCTACCCTAAGGACAGTTTTGTCATAAATGTTCCCATCATCCGGCGACACAAAACTCATTGCTCCAAATAGGTCATTACCTTTCGCGTCTGCCATGCTGCGTATCTTAACCCAGCCCCAACCATCATCTCCTGAAGGTGACCAGCGGCCGCCTACGGCTACGGAGCTCATTGAGTTAAAGGTGCTCTTATTACTGCTGAAAGCGTTGAGATACATGTGCATCATCGCCTCTCCCACCGGCATTGCAGAGTTGTTTACCCACCAGGCCGTCATCTCACCGGATACAACATGAGTTTCCGGATAAAGCACAGCGTCAATATCATAGCCTGTAAGCCTGTCACTGAGAGGTGTCTCAAGCACTATCTGACCTTTTAGCATAATTGGTGCTGTAAGCATTAAGATCAAAATGAGTTTTTTCATTACCATCCGATTTGTGAATAATATATAAAATTAGTTTAAAAACTTTTCCGTTTGCTAACTTTGCACATATTTATAATTTTGTGCAATGGCCAGAAGAAGTACCCGTGATATGATCATAGACGTTGCTGCAGGCCTGTTTGCTACTACAGGGGTTCGCAGAACGACAATGGAGACGATAGCAGCTGCAGCCGGACGCGGCAGGCGTACTGTCTACATGTATTTCGGCAACAAGGCTGAAATATATGATGCGGTGGTAGAGAGGGAGATAATGCTCATAACCGGACCATTAGGTGATCTGGTCTCTTCAGCTGCACCGTTTGAAGAGGTTATCAGACTTTACAGTGAAGAAAGGATAAGGCTAATGAATTCTTTACTTATCAGGAATCCTCTTCTTCTGAAAGACTTTGCCCAGGGACACAGCAGGGTAGAACGCCTCAGGACAAAGCTTCATAGATTGGAGCTGGAGATGTTGAATCCTTTTTTCATCAGTGAGATTGAAAAGGGATCGCTTTCTGGTTGCCAGTTGCCCAGTGACTACGCATCTATCTTTCTTAATATGCTTCGCGGGAATGACTTGCTGATAACAAAAAAGGATGGCCTCAGTGAGGCCATCCGTCTATCTGCTATCTCTGCCGATCTTTTCCTGAGAGGTTTTGTCAGCTTAAAACATTAAATGCCTCATAGCTGTAATCATACCCCACGCCAGGTAGTGAGTTATTAGTTCAACGACTTGAACTTTTTTATTATATCGCCGGAGTTCATCATAAAATCAATGTACTGAGCGCGGGTATAAGGCAGCTTATTCTGGGTATTTTTGAATGACAGCTTGCCACGGAAAGCCTCAAGGTTTTTATAACCGTGTACATCCATCCATTTGGATGTCTCTTCAGTGATTGATTTAATGACGTCGATACCGTTGCGATAGATTGTGCTTACCACCTGTACCGCGTCAGCACCGGCAAGTATCATCTTTATCACGTCATTACCGGAATATATGCCGGTGGCTGAACAGACAGACGCCTTGACGCTGCCAAAGAGCATACCTGTAAATCTCAGCGAGAGCTTGCTGTCTTCGCTGCTGCTGAAATTAAAAGGCATTGTATGCTTTTCTGTGAAAATGTCGATGTCTGGCTGCATCAATCTGTTAAAAATGATCACTCCGTCAGCTCCTGCCTTGTCTAGCTCAGTAATAAAACTTAACGGATTGGTGTAGAACGGACTGAGTTTTGCTGACACGGGTATCTTCACTGCTGCCTTAACCTTACGCAATGCTGTAATATTTCTCTTCTCTATTGTTTCCCGGTCTTTCTCGGATTCAGAAGGAATCAGATAAAAGTTCAGTTCAATTCCGTTCACGCCTGTTGCCTCAGCCTTTACGGCATAGTCTTCCAATATCTCCAGGTTGATGGCATTCAGGCTGGCGAACAGTGGCACTGAGACCGCCTCCCTGGCCTTCTTCAGGTGCAGAAAATAATCATCCGGCGATTCAGGCACCGAATGTGAGTTAGGGAAGAGAGTCACCTGTTCTGCGTTTCGCTCTTCATACTCTGTTCTCAGTTCAGAAAGCTCAAGATTCTCAAGCTGAACCTGCTCTTCAAAGAGAGATTTGTAGACAATAGCTGCTATACCGGCCTCCTCCAGCTTACGCAGTTTGTGGATGTCAGTAACCATGTTACTGGCACCTGCAATAATAGGGCTCTTCAATTCAATACCCATGTAATGTGTTCTCAGATCTGCCATGCCTCTTGTTTTTTATGTGTAACAAATAGTTAAACAAAATGTTTTTGATCACTGGCCCTAACTTAGGTCCGTCATCTGAAATATATCAAAAAAAGACCGGCTGCTGATATTTGCCGGTCATTGTAATAATGGCGATACTCTTATTTTGCCTGTGTGAACTGCCCTTTGGTTACCCACATCACAACCTCATCGGAGAGAGGCTTCACTGCTGGCTTGACATATCCAACCAGGTTGCCGTTCTCATCAATGAGATACTTCTGAAAGTTCCATGCTACATCAGAGTCAATCACGCCATTGGCAGACTTGCTTGTCAACCACTTGTAAAGTGGATGCATATCATCACCCTTGACTGATATCTTTGACATCATCGGGAAAGTGACTCCATAATTGCTGTCGCAAAATTCCTTAATCTCTTCGTTAGTTCCAGGCTCTTGTTTCATGAAGTTGTTAGCCGGGAAGCCGATTATGACAAGCTTCTGTTTGTAGGCTTTATTTAACAGCTCAAGATCTTTGTATTGCGGTGTATGACCACATTTTGAGGCGGTGTTTACAATCATCACCTTCTTGCCCTTCAGGTCGGCAAAGCTATACTGCTGCCCGTTGATATCTACAACAGTAAAGTCATAGAACGATTTCTGTGATAATGCGGATGTAACTATAAAAGCCATAAGTGCTGCTATTGTTAATAATCTCTTATTCATTTTTCTCAGTTGTTTAGTATAGAAATAACAAAACTGGTGCCAATTAGTTTTTAAGGCACTATAAATAATCGTTTCCGGGATGAATATATAAAAATCTTTCTATTTTTGCACCACATTTGTCCTGCTTCCCCAATGGTTGCCTGACAAGTGGAGAAAAACGGGGTCTGGCGCAATAAGACCCCGCTGCAATTGGAGCTTGAATTTTAATTTTTTTAGTTAACAATATTTTTCGGGGTATAGCGCAGTCCGGTTAGCGCATCTGGTTTGGGACCAGAGGGTCGCAGGTTCGAATCCTGCTACCCCGACAAATGAAAATCAGAGAGTTACATGGATTTGTGGCTCTCTTTTTTTATGCCATTTGCATACGATTTGCATACAACTCCGCTCATGTTGTACCTCACATATCAAATAAATGCTGTCTGTTGAAAACTTTTGAGGGAATAGAAAACGCAGCCCCCTGTCTCGCTGCATAATACTCCGGTTGGAGTTGTCTGATTAAAGTAAGGGGCTGTCTCATGTCAAAGGTATCAAATCAACTGCCACAAGTCAAGGTATTCATCCACTTTTATATGATAGTGCCGCAAAACGCCTGTATTGAGGTCACGGAATAAAAAACCCCTCCAGCCTGTCTAAACGCTGAAGGGGCCGGGGCATGGCTTACCCCTGAGAGCAGAAAGTCAACGAACCGCTCTATTTATTTTTAAATGCCTGATGCAGTGCTCGCTGTTCTTCGGGTGTTTTCGCTGCCCGCAGTGACCAAAATAATTCATCAGCAGTAGCCGGGGGCTTCACCTGGGGTGTTGCAGGGGTCAGCTTTAACAGTGTTGAGGCTGTTTGCTGTATGTGATCCTTGACGGGTAACGGCCAGCCGTGTGGATCAGTAAGGGAGTTACCGTCTGCATCAACAGCAAGTAGTTCACCGTTCTCAAACCGGGTTGAAGTTTCTAATTCAAGTTCCAACTGTCGCCGCTGCACACGGGTCAGTTCTTGCCCTGAGAGTGCTGCATCTATTTGGCGTTGCCGTTCCTTCTCCTGCATTATCCGGAGTTCGTGAAGTTCGTTTTTACTCATTGTCTTATGTATTTAAGAATTGTGATTGCATTTTTAACCTCCTCTGCATTTAACATGAATTGGCCTGAATCAGCCTTCGTGAGATGAAGATTGAATATCTTTTTAATTGCCAGCTTGTCACCGCCGGAGAAGGGGTACACTTTATCCCAGCGGTTCAGCGTCTC
>CAYQNT010000097.1:0-10031 GCA_964418865.1 uncultured Rikenella sp. | reverse complement strand
AGTCCCGGTTTATACCTTATGCGCCTGTCGCGGATCTCATCTTCATAAAGATTGAAATAGTGGTTTGAGAGCGGTCTCACCCCGAATATTTTTATGTCACCCCTGAATACGTTGACAATCATAGGCAGCTCGTCGAGCCATATACGTCTTGCCACACGGCCCCAGGTCGTAACGCGGAAGTCGTGATTCATCTTTCCCCCGTCAGCAAGTTCATACAGATTGTATACATAATCCTGTATGTGCTCTGAATATGGGTGCATAGTACGCAGTTTATAGACGTTAAACACATGGCCGTCACGCCCTACCCGTGGCAGGGCAATTATCATCCCATAACCGTTCTCATTGGCCGGGGCCGGTGCTGACCGCCGCTGCGCCTTTATGCACAACATGTTCCCTGCGAATTTCTCCTGTTTTATGCTGAACCCTGCCCGCGAGAGCCTTCCCAGAACCTCTGCTCTTGAAAACGGGGTATTAGCTCCTCCTGTGAAGAACTCCCACATTCTTCTGGTGATGCGCAGGCGGGGGATGACACGGTTTATTATGAAGTCAGGCAGTGCTATCAGGTAGTATAAAACAATCGAATACTTTTCTCTCAACCGGCGTGCTCTCTGTTCAAGTGTCTCCACGGAACAGAGATAGATGCCGTCATCAGCCAGCCTGACATTTACCGTATCAAGAAATTTATCCAGCCGCCTGATACTGTTCATCGGTTTCAGGTTGATGATGCAGGTATAGTCGCCTTTTTCAAGGTTCTGTATATTAAAAGCTTCCCCGGTAGATACTATTGCCAGTCGTGCTGCCTCGTCACTGCCGACCATTGATGAGAGTGCTTCTGCCCGTTCGCGTGAGCATCCCTCCTGTAGTCTCATTGTCAGCTGCGGGTCGTGAGCAATCTCATTGCCGTTATCCGGATGTGACCGTGCAACCAGCTCGCGTTCGGAAAGCCTTAATTCGGCAGGCTCAATCAGCGGGGCTCTTCTGAATGAGCCTGCCGAATTAAGGCTTTCCGAACGCGAGCTGGTTGCACGGAAAGCCTTAATTCGGCAGGCTCAATCAGCGGGGCTCTTCTGAATGCAAGGTAAAGAGATCCGAAAGCCAGCTCCAGGATAGTTGCAGTTATTGCCGTACCAAACACCACCTGTCTTGAGTAGCTCAGATCACGCAGGGCGAAGAGCAACAATGCGGCAATGCTTGTTGCTATGAGGTTGGCCGTCAGAACGTGCCCCAGCAGTGTCCGGAGATTCACTATGTGACCACGGCCTATCTTGCCGCTGATAACCGAAACAATGATCCAGAGAAATGCCAGGAGAAAGAAGAAAGTGATATGTGAAGGAATGTACTCCCTGATACCTGCAGGTTTTAACATCGTCATAAACACGTATGACAGTGCAAGTATCAGTATATCAGCCGACAGAGTGTATACGCGAAAGCGTCCTTTATTCATATCCCCCTAAGTTTATCAACAGACAGCTGCAAATTTCATCTAAGAGTTATCTTTGTGAAACCCTAAAAGCATGAACTATTCAACATACATAGTAACTTTATTAACACTACTGTTATTGTGTTACGGCCTACCGGGCCATTCTCAGGTCATACCTGAGCCAGTAGCTGATGAGGCTATTTATCTTTTTCTTGATGAGCTGGCAGGTGATGGAGTCATCACACTGAACAGTGTTGTTAAGCCTTACAGCCGGATATTTATTTCTGAAAAACTTGAGATGCTCACCGGCAGGCAGCAGAGGGAGCTTGAGTTCTGGCTTGCCGCATACAACCTCACTGACGATGACAGCAGGGTGAAGCTCCTGTTCAATCCGGCTACAGCTCAGTACCGCGACTCACTTTTCAGTGTCACTGTGTCGCCTATATTGGGGTTCACGGCAGGATCAACATCCGGACCGGCAGGAGAGAACGTAATAAGCTGGAAGAACGGTGCGAAGGTTTATGGGAACTATGGCAGATGGGCATTCTTCGCATCGCTGCAAGACAATCATCAGGACCCTATGCTGGGAGAACCACAGTTTCTTACACCGGAGCGTGGCGGGCATATAAAGAATAGCACTGATTTTTCAGAGATGACCGGCGGAGTGAGCTACATGTGGAAGTGGGGAGACATCTCCTTCCTGAAAGATTCACCTGTATGGGGCAGCGGTTATGCCGGAACGAATATCCTCTCCGGCAGGGCACCCTCGTTCATGCAGATAAGGCTTCACCTGAAACCGGTGCACTGGGCGGAGATGACCTGGCTGCACGGGTGGCTCACCTCGATGGTGACCGACTCCACCAGGTCATACTGGGTCTCCAACGCATATGGCACCGAGTACCGTGAGGTTTACCGCCGCAAGTACATCGCGGCAAACATCTTCACCATCACTCCCGTTGAGCGTCTGCATGTCTCGCTGGGCAACAGCGTCATCTTTTCCGATCCGCGGCTTACACCCTATTATCTGATGCCGGTATTTTTTTATAAGTCGGTAGACCATGCCGTCAACTCCGGCATCAGCAACAGTAACTCGCAGATGTTCATAGACATAAGCTCCAATAACATCAGACATCTGCATCTCTACGGTACCCTCTTCATTGATGAGCTCTCCACAGCCAGGTTCACTACCCCTGACTACAATTTCTTCTCATGGAAGGGAGGATTCCGTGCCGGGAACTTTAGCTTCACGCCTAACCTATGGTTCACGGCAGAGTGTACCTTCACCTACCCGCTTACCTTCCAGCACTATGTGACGGTAACAACTTTTGAGAACCAGGGATATAACATGGGTCACTGGCTTCGTGACAACAGCCGAAGCTGGTATCTCGCCCTCGATTATAAACCTGTCAGGGCGGCCACTATCCGTTTCTGGCATGAATGGTCAGAGAGAGGTCCTGATTACCAGAGTATAGGAGGAAGCAGGATTGGACTGCCATACCTCTCCCCGGTTGAGTGGAGGAATACTGCCACAGGAATAGATATCAGCTATATGATCACCGGCGGCGTGCAGGTCAGGGCTGCTCTCACAAGCCGTAATGTAGAAGGGAGGCAGGATCGGTATCCGTCATATCTCTTCGGGCAGACAACCACTGTCAGCGGGGGTATCGTCTGGGGGTTCTAGGTATTAAGGTCTGAAGGTCCTGGGTCTTAAGGTCTCAGGTCAAAAACAGACCTTCTTGCAGAATAATCTATGTAAATTTGCATTCTGATTGCAAATCTACATAAGTTATAAGTGATGGGTTCGGCTGACCTTTAGACTTCAGACCTTCAGACATCAGACCTTGAGACCTTCAGACTTTTTTATTAAATTTGCCGCGCAATGCAGAACACAATGGAAGAGAACCAGCCGCTGCCGGTGCAGGATGAGACGGAGGTATTGAAAACACCACAGCCGGATATGGATGAGCCGACGGCACTAAGCCAGCCGCAGCCGGTGAAGGATGATGTGCAGATATTGAAAAAGCCTGAGAGAGCCTGGTATGCCATTTATACCAACTCAAGGGCAGAGAAGAGAGTTCATGACCGTATCAGCGAGATAGGCATAGAGACCTTCCTCCCTATGCAGAAGACCATCCGTCAGTGGTCTGACCGCAAGAAGCTTATTGAGAAACCGCTTATCAGTTCATACGTTGTTGTCAAAGCCATCCCTAAAGAGTTTTTTTCTGTTCGCAAGATTGACGGTGTGGTCAAGTTCATCATGATACAGGGCAAGCCCGTTCCCATCCCTGAGGTGCAGATCAATAACCTGCGCATTCTCTGCGGCAGCGACGCCGACGTGGAGATCAGCAGCGATGTATATGCCAAGGGTGATTTGGTTGAGGTTATCGTTGGCAGCCTCATGGGACTGAGGGGTGAGCTGATCAGGGTGGGCAGGAAGCGCAAGGTGGTCATACGAATCATCCAGCCCGGAATGAACCTCACGGTAGATATAAAGACCAACGCTATACGCAAACTCGAAAAAAATCAGGATATTTAGTACGCCTAAACCCGGGCAAAAAACCTTATCATGATGAAAAAGATCATCCCCCTCATTTTCCTGGTCGTTATCGCGGCCTCATGCTCCACCCAGAAAGAACTCTCATACCTTAATAACCTCCCCGAGACAGGCGGTGAGAATTATTTCACCATGGAGGTGCCTGACTATAAAGTACAGCCTCGTGACATTCTCTTTGTGAGCGTCAAGGCCCAGACACCCGAGGGCACTCTCGCTGAGATGCTTAGCGAACGGTCCGGGGTGAGTACCGCTTACATGCAGAGCGAGGCATCACAGTACCTCATGGGATATAGCATTGACCCCGAAGGGAATTTCTCTGTACCCCTCCTGGGGGAGGTGCATGTGGCCGGACTGACAATCTACGAGATACGTGATATCATGCAGGCGAAGGTCGACTCCCTTTACCGTCACGCATACGTGGAGGTACGGCTCGTGAGTTTTAAATACACCGTTATTGGTGAGGTGCGGTTACCGGGCAGCTTCATGAACTACAATGACCAGCTCACGGTGCTGGAGGCCATAGGCCGGGCAGGCGGCATAGCAGAGACAGGAACAAAGGAGAAAGTACTTGTGATCAGGCCTTTGGGTGATCAAACCATAACCTACCACATTGACCTGCAAGACAAGAGTCTTCTCTCATCACCTGCATATTTTCTTTCACCAAATGATGTGGTCATCGTGCAGCCCAACCCGAAGAAAGTCTTTAACGTTAACCTACCGACCATCGCGTTCATCATCTCCACTGTGACAGCTACCATATCCACTACCCTTTTACTGATAAACTACTTCAAATAATAAAATCACTGCCTGATGGAAAACGACGCCCAGAACAATTTCATGCCTGAGAGCGAGAGCATAGATTTCCGCAGGTACTTCTCGCTCTTCCTTAGCAACTGGTATTGGTTTGCCGCGGCCCTCTTCATTACCCTGGCCATCGCCTATGGCGTCAACAGATGGGGAGAAGAGGTCTACACTGTGCAAAGCACCATGCTCATCCGTGACGATGTGAATGGCGGCGGATATGCTGAGATGGACAAGATCATCCCCGGCGGAGATATCTTTCGTCCGCGCCAGAACCTGAAGAACGAGATAGGTATCCTCAAGTCTTTTGACCTGAACCATAAGGTGATGTATATGCTTACCGATTTCCAGGTAGTTTATACTGCAATAGGAAAGAGAGGTATTGCTGAGAGCCGCATGTACAAGAACTCTCCTTTCGTGGTTATCTGTGATACATCGGTCATAAGGTTCCAACCGGGCAAAAGGGTAGATATAAAAATCCTCTCACCGGAAAAGTATCAGCTTGTTATTGAGGCTGATGATTACGAAGGAGAGCACTCATTCGGTGAACGTTTCAATAAGTTCGGGTTCGACTTTACCGTTTACCCGAGAAGAGCGGAGGTGTCACCGTACGTTGAAGGCGGGTCGAACAGATATTATTTTTACTTTGCCACTCCGGCAGGCCTGGCAAACAGCTATCGTGCAGGACTTGCTGTTGCACCCATAGAGGAGGAGGCTACGCTGGTGACTCTTACAATATCAGGACAGGTACCGGAGCAGCAGGCTGACTATCTCAATGCTCTCATGATGGTATACCGGCAGCAAGGGCTCGACTGGAAGAATGAGGCAGCAGAAAAGACAATCATGTTTATAGATAACCAGCTGGGGTTCATATCTGATTCGCTTAAGAACGCAGAGGATGACATGGAAAGGTTCAGGCAAACCAACCGTTTTGTTGATCTCACCACCGAGGGCAACCTTGTGCTGCAGCGTCTTGAGAAGTATGAGACTGAGAAGAACACTCTCAACCTCCAGATGCAGTATTTCGAGTATCTGAAGGAGTACCTGGTCTCACGTAATGAAAGCGGGCTGATTGTCTCTCCCAGCGTTATGGGAGTCGGTGACCCGATGCTTATACGGCTGGTGGAGGATCTGTCACAGCTGCAGCTGCAGCAGAGACAGCTGGGGTTTATGGTGAAAGATGACCTCCCGGCTTCAATGCTGAGCACAGGTAAGGTGGAACAGGCTCGGGAGGCCCTCCTGGAAAACGTCAGCAACAGCATCAACCAGCTGAAAATCTCCACAGCTGACGTACAGGAACGTATTGCAGTGGTGGATAAACAGATGGGCAGGCTGCCGGGGACTGAGAGGCGACTGATACAGATACAGCGCAACTTTGACCTTAACAGTACGGTATATAATTTCCTTCTTGAGAAGAGAGCAGAGGCAGGCATAGCCATGGCTTCAAAGGTCTCTGACAGCAGAACCATTGATGAGGCTGTGCCTTTTAATGCCGTCCGCATCAGACCCAAGACCAGGCAGAACTATATGATGGCATTCATACTGGGGCTTCTTCTACCTGCCATTGCAATTATCCTTATTGATCTGCTGAATAATAAAGTCATTGATAAGAAAGATGTTGAGAGAGCTACCCGGGCGCCTATACTGGGATTCATAAGCCACAACAGCTACGGATCAGAGCTGCCGGTCATTGAGAAGCCCGGCAGCACACTGGCTGAGAGTTTTCGAAGCATACGAACATCACTGAAGTATTTCACCCCGGAGGGGCAATCTGCAGTTGTGGCTGTCACATCCACCATCAGCGGTGAGGGTAAGACCTTCGTGGCGGTGAATCTGGCAGCTATCCTCTCCATGCTCGGCCGCAAGACACTTCTTATAGGGCTTGACCTGCGCAAGCCCCGCATACATAAGATACTGAAGCTCAGCAATAATGAAGGTATGAGCACCTTCCTCAGCGGGAACACCAGCTATGCTGACAGCATCCAGAAGACCTCCATTGAGAACCTTTGGTTTGCCACTGCCGGTCCGATTCCTCCAAACCCTGCAGAGCTGATAGAGCGTCAGAACATGACTGATTTTCTTGAGAAGGCCAGGAAACAGTTTGACTATATCATTATTGACACTCCGCCTGCTGCTGTGGTCACTGACGCCCTCCTTCTGGCAGGCCGGGCTGATGTAACCCTTTTCGTTGTGCGGCAGCGCTACACGTCAAAGAACACGCTTCATCTGATAGACGAAATCTATCGTAGTAAGGATATAAAGAACCCGGGAGTTATTGTCAATGACATCTCCATGTCAGGGTATTATGGCTACGGCCTCCGCTACGGTTACACCATGGGTTATGCCTACGGCTACAACTACGGCTACAAGTACTACGGCCACACATCGTACGGCAAAGGCGCCAGGAGTGAGGCCGGCTCATACTATACTGAAGATTAGAAATTGTAAAATAATAACCTATTACCTGACAGCGAGACCGCAAGACCGCAAGACCGCAAGACTTTTTACTTTAGACAAACTTCAGCCTATTATCTTAACACTTTAACCTTTTTTAATATATTTGCTCGTCGTAACCGCCCACGGGCGGAAGTCCGAAAGTCTTGGGGAAGAGTTTGACATAAAATAATGAGCCGCAGAAACAAACCGGCTCATGCTTTTTATAACTGATCTTCAAATTGTTAGGCACTCGACCCGATGTGACTGACCAACCGGAGGACTGCAAAATACCCAACTAACTGGTACCCCAGCCAGGAGCAAAAACCATACAATCTTATCACCTTAAATCATCTGGCTGCACGACAGCAAGACCGCAAGACCGCATGACGGAGCCCCGCCATGCGGGGCGACAGACCTTTTGACCCTCAGACCTTTTCTACCATGGAAACCCCAAGAAAACCTGCCCCCCCCAGTGATGACATCGACCTGATGCGTTATTTCTCGCTCTTCCTCAGCAACTGGCTATGGATAGCAGCAGCACTGTTCATTGCCCTGAGTATCGCATATGTCTATAACCGTTACTCCCAGCGGGTATATAATGTGAAGAGCACCCTCCTTATCAAGGAGAAACAATCCACAGGCGGCATCGCCAATATGGAAAAACTCTTCGCCGGAGATATTTACAATCCGTATCCCAATACTGATGATGAGGTGGCAATAATCCAGTCCTACAGTCTCAATTACCGGGTCATTGAGAATCTGCCCGAGACGCATACCGCGTACGTGCCTGTTGCACGAAACGGCATACAGGGTCAGCGGACATATAAAACATCTCCCTTCGTGATAAAGAGACTGAGTGACACGCAGCCGGAGGGGGTGCCAATGACAATCAGGTTTTCAGGGTCGCGGTCATACAAGGTTGAGATTGATGAGGAGAAGCTGGGTGAATGGACTAAGTACAATAAGATAAATCCTGAATCAGGCACCCCATCGGATACCGCCAGAGAGAGTCAACCGGTAAATGATGAACGTGAATATGCTTTGGGAGAGCTGTTTGCACAGGGAGGATTTAACTTTGTTGTGGAGATGAGAGACAGCTCACGTTCCAAAGCGGATGAAGGCAAAAGGTGGATGGTCTGGTTTGAGTCTTTGTCGGGAATCACAAACTCGTACCGTGGAAACCTTAAGGTTGAGCCGGTGAAGGAGTATGCCTCGGTATTCACTCTTTCATTTGACGGCTACTCGCCGGAGCAGGGCGCTGATTATCTCAATAAGCTCATGGAACTGTATATAATGCAGGGGATGGAGTGGAAGAGCAGGGCTGCAGATAAGACCATTGAGTTCATAGAGACACAACTTGGACTGATCTCTGATTCGCTGACACTGGCTGAGAGCAAGATGGAGAGCTTCCGTCTTAACAACAGGTTTGTCGACCTGACCCTGGAGGGTACTCTTGTTCTTGAAAAACTTGAGAAGCTTGAAGGAGAAAAGAATATTCTGGGACTGCAGATGCAGTATTATGAATATCTCCTTGATTATCTCAATGCCCGTGAAGATGATGAGAGCATTATTTCTCCAAGTGTGATGGGCGTCACTGACCCCTCTCTGGTGAAGCTGGTGGAAGAGTTCTCAAAGCAGCAGCAACAGAAGATGCAGGTTGCTTTCACGGTCAGGGAGAATCTTCCGCAGGTGCAGCTGATGGATCAGAAGATTGAGGAGGCGCGGTTAGCCCTGCTTGAGAATGTCAGAAGCTCTATCAGCCAGCTAGCACTGACCAGGAACACTATTGACGGTCGTATAGCCACAGCCGAGAAGGAGCTGGGCAGGCTCCCCGGTACTGAACGCAGGCTGATAGGCATACAGAGAAAGTTTGATCTCAATAATTCTGTTTATACATACCTTCTTGAGCGTCGTGCTGAGGCAGGCATCTCCAGGGCATCACAGATAACTGACAACCGTATCATTGACATGGCCCTGATCGGTAACGGAGTTCAGATAAGGCCAAAAACAATGAAGAACTACCTCGTTGCCATCCTTCTCGGCCTACTTGTGCCCATGGGTCTTATAGTAATTTTTGACCTCTTCAATAACAAGATCATAGGCCGGCATGATATTGAAAGACTGACAAAGGCCCCCATAATCGGGTATATCAGTCACTCTGAATATCATGTTGAAGATCCGGTTGCAGAAAAGCCGGGCAGCACCCTTGCAGAGAGCTTCAGGGCAGTGCGCACATCGCTCTCGTTCTACGCCGGTCAGACAAAATGCCCTGTCATTGTGATCAGCTCGCCGGTGAGCGGTGAGGGAAAAACATTTGTCTCGGTGAACCTGGCAACAATCATCTCCATGATGAACAAAAAGGTGCTGATTGTAGGACTTGATATGCGCAAGCCCCGTGTTCATGCTATACTTAAGTCAGGCAACGGCCATGGCATGAGCCAGTATCTCAGTGACGGAGCCACCTTTGAGGAAGTTATATTCCCAACACAAATAGAGAATCTCTGGTTTGCCCCGTCAGGACCGGTACCGCCAAATCCTGCCGAGCTGATAGGCTCGCCTAAGATGGCAGAGTTCATTGCCCGTGCAAGAGAAGAGTTCGATACTATTATCATCGATACCCCGCCGGTAGGCATAGTTACTGACGCCTTGCTGCTGAGCCAGCTCGCAAATGTCAACCTTTTCGTGGTTCGCCAGAGGTATACTACCAGGGGCTCGGTACAGCTGCTTGATGAAATCTACCGCAAGGGAGAGATGTCCAATGTGGCAATTCTGGTTAATGACATATCAGCCTCAGGATATTACGGTTACGGCCTCCGCTAC
>CAYQNT010000096.1:6587-10044 GCA_964418865.1 uncultured Rikenella sp. | reverse complement strand
CCCATGATTGACCACTCCACCATAGAAAAAATCTTTGACGCAGCGCAGATAACTGACGTGGTGCAGGAGTTTGTCTCGTTGAAGAAGAGGGGGGTCAATATGCTGGGATTGTGTCCGTTCCATAATGAGAAGACTCCTTCGTTTACCGTCTCGCCCGCCAAGGGCATCTTCAAGTGCTTCGGCTGCGGCAAGGGTGGTAACGCCGTCAACTTCATCATGGAGCATGAGCACCTCTCATACCCTGAGGCACTGCGATGGCTGGCAAAGAGATATCACATTGAGATAGAGGAGAAGGAGGTCACCGCTGAGGAGCTCCAGAAACAGAATGAGCGTGAGAGTATCCTCGTTGTCACACAGTACGCTGCCCGCCAGTTCACGGAGACCCTCTTCCACGGTCACGAGGGTCTGGCCCTGGGGCTCTCTTACTTCCGCGAGAGGGGCTTTAATGACGCTGTCCTCCATAAGTTCGAGGTGGGCTACTGCAATGAGAGACGTGACGATTTCACCAAGAAAGCCATAGCGGCAGGATACAAAAGCGAATTTCTGGTACTAAGCGGGCTGACGATAGACCGCGAAGGCTACCTCTTCGACCGTTTCGCCGGCCGCATCATGTTTCCCATCCACTCCCTATCAGGACAGGTGCTGGGCTTCGGCGGCCGCATACTAAAGAGTGACGCCAAGGCAGCAAAGTATGTCAACACTCCCGAGACGGAGATATACCACAAAAGCCGTATCGTCTATGGTATCTTTCAGGCGCGACAGGCTATCTCACGTGAGGATTGCTGCTATCTGGTGGAGGGCTACACCGATGTGCTCTCAATGCATCAGGCTGGCATAGAGAATGTTGTTGCCTCATCAGGTACCGCCCTGACACAGGAACAGATACGTCTCATCAAGCGCTTCACCCCCAACATCACCATGCTCTACGACGGTGACTCGGCAGGCCTCAAGGCCTCTGTGCGCGGTACCGATATGGTGCTTGAGGAGGGGATGAACGTACGCATAGTCATGCTGCCTGCAGGCGAAGACCCTGACTCTTATTCAAAGAAGGTATCCGAGGAGGAGTTCAGACGCTATCTGAAAGAGAACCAGACTGACTTCATACAGTTCAAGACAAAGCTCCTTCTTGACGAGGCGCAGAACGACCCCGTCAGACGCGCCAACCTGGTACGCGAGATAGTACGCTCCATAGCCGTCATACCCGACCAGATAACACGTACCATATACGTCAAGGAGTGCAGCCGGCAGCTCAGCATGCCGGAAGAGGTGGTGCTTGATGAAGTGCTGAAACTGCGCAAGCAGCAGTCGTTCCGCGACCGCAATGCCTGGCCCGTACAGGATGCCATGGTCTCACCGCAGGTCACAACGCCAAAACAAAAGAAGAGCGAGGAAACATCATTTTACTCCGAGAAGGAGCTCCTGCGCCTCCTCATACGTTACGGCTCTGTGGTTCTCACGCGCCGGAAAGAAGAAGAGACAGGCAAAGAGATCATCACCACCGTGGCCGACTATATCATCTCTGAGATAAAGGAAGACCAGCTGGAGTTTGAGGATGCGGTCTTCGGTTCCATATTTGAGGAGATCGAGTTCAACGTACAACAGGGTCTCGTAGCAGGCGAAAGACACTTCGTACACCATCCTGACCCGGTCATCAGCGCCATGACTGTTGACATGCTCACTGAAAAGTACACTCTCAGCCTCATCTGGAGCTCACGTGGCGCCTTTGTTGAGACAGAAGATATGAAGCTCAAGGAGATCGTACCTGACTCTGTACTTAAATTTAAAAGTGACAAGATCAAGGTGATACAGAAGGCGTTACGCAAAGCGATGACAGAGGCGGCAGGCGATGATGACAAGATCTCTTCCCTCCAGGAGCAGTATAAGGCGTTCACCTCGCTGCAAAAAAAAATTTCCACCGGTCTTGGGGGCCGCATCGTCTTATGACAAAAACTACACCTGATAGTCGCATCGTCTTATGACAAACAATAAAGGGATATGCGACGTGGCCGCATCGTCTTATGACAAAGACTAAATGGTTTTTTGACGTGGCCGATTCGTCTGGTGACAAAAACTAAACCTGACAGCAGATTCCTCTTATAACAAAAAACTAATATTTTTTTGAGACGACCCGTATCATCTTTTTACAAAAGACTAAAACCGAAAAATACCATGAATGGATCAGGTAAAAATCTTTTTCTTAACTTGGTACAAATTTACGAGAACAATGAGACCTTTCATTCCTGTAGTTATAACATTATGTGCCATGACCATCGTCATCACATCATGTAACAGAGCAGGCAAAGGACCAAATATACCAGCACCGGTTTTTTCGACCTACTACCCTCAGACACCTGATGACACCGTCAAGCTGCGCGAGATCTACTACGGCCTGCTGACACCCGTTGAGGCCTGCAACATCTTCGACCGGCTTGGAGTGAAATACAATGACACTATCATCCTGGCTCCCGGCAACCGTAATCTTTACATGAGTAGCTATAAGGCCGCAATGAACCTCGGTGTATATGGCGTTGACATGGGTTACATGAAGCTCTTCGCGATGAGCAGACAGACGATAAACTATTTCAACGCGATAAAGTCGCTCAGCGACAGGCTTAACATGCCTGACACATTCCTCTCTGACGTTATCAGGAGCTTTAATGCCGATATCAGTGACGCCGACTCCGTCACCAGTCTCATGAATGATGCCTTTGGAAAGATAGACAGCCATCTGCGCAGTGAGGGAAGTGAGGGAACGCTGGGGCTGATGCTTATGGGGGGATGGATAGAGGCTATGTACCTTGCCACACAACTGGCCTATGACCCTGCCAATCCTGATCCGCAGGTGGTAGGGAAGATTGCCGAACAGAAGTATTCGCTTATCTCGCTTCTCAGCTTCATGAAGAACTATTACGATGACCCTATGGTTGTCTTTTACACCAAGAAACTAAAGTATCTCAATCGCTGGTTTGATACATTTGAGATCTATTACCAGCCGGGAGATGTCAGCATTGACACTGTGCGTCAGATCATTACCACTAGCGGCACAGAGATGACTGTGACTACCGGGACGCTCAATGAGATACGTGATTATGTGGCGAAGCTGAGAGCTGAGGTCACTGCTATCTGAACAAACAGTAAAACACCATATTATGAACCGTCGTCTTCTCATTGCTGCGGCTATCATTGCCGTAATTGCCATCTCATGCGGAAAGTCAAAGAAGGAGGCCGGCTCTGCTGTCCTCTCTTCCGCTGTCACCATCATTGACAAGGGATTCAGTAAATACATCTCGGCCTATACCACGGGTGTCATCCCCGTGATGGGGACCGTGCAGGTGGTCTTCACTCCTGAGTTTGCCGCCACCGTTGACCGGAACCGCACACAGGGCCTCTTCTCATTCACCCCTTCCCTGAAAGGAACAGCTGAGTGGGCTGATGATATAACTCTGGTTTTCAAGCC
>CAYQNT010000096.1:0-6561 GCA_964418865.1 uncultured Rikenella sp. | reverse complement strand
TCCCTCTACCTCATTCCGGGGCACGCTTGACCTGAGCAAGCTGGGTAAGGTGGAGGAGAACTTCCGCTTCTTCCCCCTGATCTTCCGCACCGTTGAGAAGAACTTCACCGTCAATCTTAATCCCGTTACCGTTGACCTCCCTGACGGAGACACCTATACACTCACCGGCACCGTGGTGACATCTGACCATGTAGAAAAGGCTGAGGTGGAAAAATACCTCACCGCCCGTTCCGGCAAGCGTGATGAGAAGATCAGCTGGGATCACAGCACCGGCAACATGCACAGCTTCTCAATTGAAAAGATACGCAGAGCGAAGGATGAGAGTATGCTCACTGTCTCCTGGAACGGCAATCCTTATGGAATCAAGACGAAGGGTAATCTCAACGTAACTATACCCGCCGCGGGTCTCTTCACTGTCACCGATATGAAGGTCAATGCGGGCGACAGCAAAAGCATAGAGATATGGTTCTCTGACCTGCTTGATGCAGGAAACGAGCTCGACGGAATGGTGACAATCAAACCCTTTCATCCGCTGTCAGTAAGTGCCAACGGCAACAGGCTCCTCGTCATTCCGGGTGATCAAGTGGTGGGAACTATTGAAGTCACCGTTGACGGCTCACTGCGCAACACCCGTGGTCAACGGCTGGGCGAGTCAGTGATGAGAAGCATCAACTTCACCCCGGTGGAACCGGGAATCAAGTCGGCAGGCCGCGGAGTGATCATGCCCTCAGCTGGCAACCTGATCTTCCCATTCATGGCTGCCAACCTTAGCGCTGTTGATCTCACCATCATAAAGATATTTGAAAATAACCTCCCTTATTTCCTGCAGCAGAACAGCATGGGCGAGGCTAATCAGTACAACAGTATAAAGCAGTTCGGGCGGCCCGTTTATCGCGGCCGTGTCCCTCTCACCGGCGGCGCTGCCTTCGATCCTAACAAATACAACCTGTTTACCATTGATCTGGCGAAATATATCGAACCTGAACAGGGAATACTCTATCGTATTGAGCTGGGCATGAGGCCTTCATATTCACTGTACCCCTGCACAGGTGATCGCCAGGCATCAAAATATGAGGAGATGCTTGAGCTGGCTGACCTCGACCGCAGCTGGGATGGGTCTGACGACTATTACAACCTCTCCGAAGAGTCACTCTTCTACCAGTATGCCTATAACTGGCGCGAAAACAGTAATCCATGCAGCGACGCCTATTACGATCCGGAGAAGAAACTGGTCAGTAACATACTGGCTTCCGATCTAGGCATCATTGCGAAGAGCGGCAGCGACAATAACCTGCGTGTTTTTATCAGGGACCTGCGTACCGCTGACCCTGTTGAGGCAGCCACGACTGAGATCTATGACTATCAGATGCAGCTGATGGGCACCGCCACAACAGACAAGTCAGGAATGGCCGCTCTCCCCTGCCCGCGGAAGCCCTTCCTGGTGATAGCACGCAAGGACAAAAACCGCAACTACCTCTCGCTGCTTGACGGCAATGCGTTATCAATGAGCTCTTTCGATGTGTCAGGCGAGTCCCCTCAGGATGGCATCAGAGCCTTCATGTTCACTGAGCGCGATGTCAGGCGTCCGGGTGACACTATATATTTAGGCGTAATAGTACGCGACGCAGGCAAAGGACTGCCTGCCGGACACCCCGTACACTTCGCTCTTTACAACAGTAAAGGCCAGCGCATAGACGATCAGGTCACCACGCTTAATGATAAAGGGTTCCTGACCTTTACATCCGTCACCTCCGATGATGCCGAAACGGGCAACTACAGGGCGGAGGTGAGGATAGGCGCCGCCACCTTCACAAGAATCATCAAGGTGGAGACCGTCAAGCCCAACAGGCTTAAGATGAAGCTTGACTTCCCATATGCCATAGCCGGGGGTGACAACACCACCATCAAGGGAGGTCTGAAGGTCACATGGCTGAACGGCACCACGGCGCGCGACATGAAGTCGACCGTTGACCTGCTGCTGAAACCGGTGAAGACCACCTTCGACAAATACGGCCAGTATAACTTTGATGACCCTGCCGCACAGTTCTGGTTTGAGAGCCAGACTATCTTTGATGGCACCATCAACAGCTCGGGTGAGGCCAACGTCACATTCACGCCTGATGATAATCTACAGGCTCCGGGCATGCTCAGCGCCGTCTTCACCACCAGGGTGTTTGAGAAAGGCGGTGATGCCAGCATAACACAGACGGTCATTCCTTATGCACCTTACCCCTCCTTTGTGGGGATGAATATCCCGGCTCTGGGAGCTACAGGTCGTATATTGTTCACCGACAGGCCTAACGAGGTGCGCGTGGTGACCGTAGACAAGAACGGCAAGCCCGTACGCAGCGAGGTGGAGATAAACGTCTATAAGCTCGACTACCGCTGGTGGTGGGAGTCGGACAACGAGTATCTGGGCTCATATATATCACGCGACCGGAACAGCAACATCTTCTCCGAGACCATCACCACCACCAATGGCGAAGGAAAGGTCTCATTCAGCATTGACAAGCAACAATGGGGCAGGTATCTGGTTAGGGCCACCATGCCGTCAGGACATTCAACAGGCATGATTGTGCTAGTAGACTGGCCATGGGACTATGGCATGAAGCCCGGTGGCAATGACGGTGCCAGCCTGCTGCAGCTTAACACCGATAAGGACAAATACAGTGCAGGTGATGTGATCAGCCTCACCTTTCCGGCACCTGAGAACGGACGGGCTATCATCACCGTTGAGAACAGCTACGGTATTCTTGATATAAAGGAGATAAAGACAAAGGCAGGCAACAGCGAGGTGAAGTTCACTGCCACCAAGGCCATGGCCCCCAACGCATATCTCTATGTCACCATGCTGCAGCCTCACTCACAGACTGTCAACGACGCACCGATAAGGTTATATGGGGTAATACCCGTGATGGTGGAAGATCCATCATCAAAGCTTGTTCCGGTGATAACCATGCCTGACAAGATAAGGTCACAGCAGGAGGTTGAGATAAAGGTTGAAGAGCAGAACAGGCAGCAGATGACCTATACGCTTGCAGTGGTTGATGAAGGGCTCCTTGACCTGACAGGCTTCAAAACACCTAACCCGTGGAAGTGGTACTTTGTCAAGCATGCCCTCGGTGTAAGAACATGGGATCTCTATGACATGGTGTTCGGTGCCTTCGGAGGCAAGCTGGGACGAGCATTCGCCACAGGAGGCTCAGAGGCAGCCATTGACCAGAGCAAGAACAGGGCACGCCGTTTTGAGCCGGTGGTGAGATTCATCGGTCCATTCACCCTGGCCCCCGGCAAGACAGGGTCACATAAGATTAAGCTGCCGCAGTACACCGGATCCGTAAGGGTTATGGTCACCGCTGCCGGCAAGGGAAATACATTTGGCTCTGCTGAGAAGAGCGTGATAGTATCAGATCCGCTGATGATACTGGCAACAGCCCCAAGGGTGCTGTCGCCCGGTGATAAGGTGGCTCTGCCGGTGACAGTGTTTGCTCAGGAGAAGGGCATCACTGATGTCAGTGTCTCTGCCTCAGCCAATGACATGATCAGCTTCACCCAGGCGTCGGGCAGCGTGCGTTTCAGTGAGCCGGGCGACAAGGACCTCGAACTGTTCTTTAATACCGGGGAACGGTCCGGTGCGGCCGAGATAAAAGTCACAGCAGAGGGTGGTGGTGAGAAAGCATCATATAACCTCACAGTGCCGGTACGCAGTCCTAACGCTCCCGAGAGGAGGGCAGAGACCAGGTCTGTCGCTGCCGGAGCGAAGTATTCAAAGAGTTTTACTCCCTTTGGTATCGCAGGAACATCATCGGTGACCGTTGAGGTCTTCCCGCTGCCATCGGTTAATCTGAGCCGCAGGCTGGGTTACCTAACCTCGTTCCCTCACGGTTGTACCGAACAGATCACCTCCGCAGCCTTCCCGCAGATATACCTGCCCGAGCTGTTAGGACAAGGTCTGGCTGATCCTGCCGGAGTACGAAACAACGTTCAGGAGGCACTGCGCACTATCTCATCACGACAGATCTCTTCCGGTGCCCTCACCATGTGGCCCGGCGGACCATATCCTGACGACTGGGTGACATCTTATGCCGGACACTTCGTCATTGAAGCGCAGAAGGCCGGATATACCATCCCGACAGGGTTTCTGAACAAGTGGACTTCCTACCAGCGCTCACAGGCATCAGCCTGGAGATACCAGCCGCAGTATCGTTATACTGCCAATGATCAGGCCTACAGGATCTTCACCCTGGCTCTTGCCGGCTCGCCCGACAAGGGAGCTATGAACCGCATGCGCGAGATAACTGACCTGCCATCGCTGGCACGCTGGTTCCTCGCCGCCGCCTATGCCACAACAGGCAGGTCAGAGGTGGCAAACGGACTGGTAGATGTACGGAACCTCAACACTGAGGAGGATTTTAGGGACTATTACTATGGCAGCACCCTCAGGGACCAGTCGGTCATACTCTATACCCTGACCACCATGGGTAACAACTCCGAGGCGCTTGAACTGCTTAAGGAGGTGGCCGGGCAGCTGAGTCAGGACAGCTGGTACAGCACCCAGACGACTGCATGGGGACTATTCGCTTATATGAACTACAGCCGGAAGATGAAAGGTGACAACAGCAAACCGCTGAAGATAACAATGGAGTTCAACGGCAAGAAAGAGAAGATCAGCGCCGGCGAGGGAGCAATAATGAAGAGCTTCACCCCCGGGCTGTCTAACAACCTTGTAGTTGAGAATGAGAGCGAAAAACCGCTGTTTGTCACCTTCACTGAGCAGGGTGTGCCGGCAGCCACTGACATGACTGTCAAGGAGAACAACCTTGGAATGAAGATCGATTATACTGATATGGATCTGAAGCCTGTTGATATATCATCGCAGGCACAGGGCAGCACCTTCATTATGTCGGTCGCCATCACCAACACTACCTTCAGACAGGTGGGTAACCTTGCCCTTACGCAGATGGTACCGTCAGGATGGGAGATACAGAACACCCGTCTCTTTGAGGCTGCTCTGCAGCTTAAGGAGAGCAAATATGACTACCGCGATTTCCGTGACGACAGGGTTTATACCTATTTCAGCCTGAAGCCGGGTGAGACCAGGAAGTTCTTCATTATACTCACTGCCTCCTACCGTGGCACCTACAGCATGCCTGCCACCATCTGCGAGGCCATGTATGACGAAAGCTTCACCGCACGCAGGCCGGGGCGCGAGGTGATTGTCACCGCTGGAAAGTGAAGCAGAGTGACCCTCTCTTCGGGCCAGGAAACCGGATAAATCTCACACCGGCTAGATGAGATGGGATGATCCTCACTGGTGGCGGATGAAGAGATGGCATAAAATAGTCATCAGCATTGCTGCAGTATTCATAATATGCGTGCTTGCTGCACCGATGCCCACTTTCCATACACCGCTGTCGACCGTTGTTGAAGCTGCCGACGGCACCCTCCTTGGTGCACGCGTTGCCGGCGACGGTCAGTGGCGCTTCCCGCCCCCCGAAACCCTGCCGGAGAAATATGTCACATGCATCATTAACTACGAGGACAGATACTTCCGCTGGCACCCCGGGGTCAATCCCGTGGCTGTGATCAAGGCGCTCACCGGTAACATAAAAGCCGGGAAGACAGTACGTGGCGGCAGCACCGTAACAATGCAGGTGGCACGACTGGCACGTGGTAATCCCGAGAGAACATACGCCGGGAAAATTGTTGAGATGCTCTCAGCATTCAAGCTTGAGCTGTTTCGTTCAAAGCGGACCATACTAACCCTCTATGCTGCCAACGCTCCCTTCGGAGGCAATACTGTAGGCATAGAGGCTGCCGCATGGCGCTACACAGGCAGGGGCACCGACGATATGACATGGGCTGAGGCTGCAACGCTGGCAGTGCTCCCCAACGCCCCCTCACTCATCTATCCGGGACGCAATGCAGAGCTGCTCCATGATAAGAGAGACAGGCTTCTTATGCTGCTGGCCGACAGGGGCATCATAGACAGTCTCACCTGCTCACTGGCCATGGGCGAGTCGCTCCCAGGAGCAGCCCTGCCTATGCCCTCGCTGGCGCCTCATCTCACTGATCGACTGTGGCTTGATAACCCCGGCAGAAGGGTAAGAACCACCGTCGACCATCCGTTGCAGAGAGAGGTCTCTGACCTTGTCAACAGCCATCAGGCGACACTGGAGGGTAACCTCATACATAACGCCGCCGCCGTGGTGGTTGAGGTGGCCACAGGCAACGTCGTTGCCTATGTGGGTAACAGCACCCTATCTGACACCACCGGCAGGCACGGGCGCGAGGTAGACATGATCATGGCGCCGCGCAGCACGGGCAGCATCATGAAACCGTTCCTCTACGCGGCGCTGCTCTCGTCGGGCGAGATGCTCCCCAACGCACTCATACCCGACATACCCACCCGCTTCCAGGGCTTCCGTCCCGAGAACTCCGACTTCACCTACAGTGGCGCCGTGCCTGCCGGTGACGCGCTGGCCCGCTCGCTCAATATACCGGCCGTACGCATGCTACAGATGCTTGAGGGGGAACGCTTCCTTGACCTGCTTCACCAGA
>CAYQNT010000095.1:0-10096 GCA_964418865.1 uncultured Rikenella sp. | reverse complement strand
AATATTATTTCAAGGGTGATGGCAAATACCTGACCTTACCATGGGACAAAGGAATGAGTGCTGACGATATTGAGGGTTACTATGACAGTTATGAGTTCGCCGACTGGACCCACTCCATCAGCAAAGCCCCGATGCTCAAGGCTCAGCATCCTGACTATGAGCTGTTCAAGACAGGCATTCACGCTCAGCGCGGAGTGGCATGCGCCGACTGTCATATGCCTTTTATTGCCGAAGGTGGCGTGAAATATACCAGCCATCACGTGCAGAGCCCGCTCAACATGATCTCATCAACATGCGCCGTATGTCACAGACAGAGCGAAGAGGACCTGATGAATAATGTCTACGATAGACAAGATAAGATTGCCTCACTGAGGAATCATCTTGAAGATATACTTGTTGCAGCTCACTATGAAGCTAAAGCTGCCTGGGATGCCGGCGCTGATGAGGCTACCATGAAGCCGGTGCTTGCTCTGATCAGGCAGGCACAGTGGCGTTGGGACTTCTGCGCAGCCAGCCACGGGTCATCATTTCATGCTCCGCTGGAGGTTGCATCATTACTGGGCAATGGCATCATGAGGGGATTGGATGCAAGAATCAGGCTGGCTTCCCTGCTCACAAGCAAGGGGATCAAAACAGTGATGATGCCTGACCTCTCATCCAAAGCTGCAGCACAAAAGGCTATAGGACTGGATATGGAAAGCCTTATCAGAGAAAAGGAGGAATTTAAAAAACTGGTCCTTCCCGGTTGGGACAAGAGTACCATCTGAGAAAACATTAATCTGATCATTAATAGTTTGGGTGTTATGAAAAACAGGACCACTATAGCACGCTCCCTTTTTGTAATTGTAGTAGCTCTCTTTTTCTGCTCTGCAGTTAACTCACAAGATGCGAAGCACACCTTCGCTTTCGGAGCAGATGAATTCCTTCTTGACGGCAAGCCTTTTCAGATAATAAGCGGTGAGGTGCACCCCGCGCGGATCCCGGAGGAATACTGGCGTCACCGTATACAGATGGCCAAAGCTATGGGATGCAATACCATCTCGGCCTACCTGTTTTGGAACCATCATGAGGCAAGGGAGGGCATCTATGACTTCCGTACCGGCAACCGTGATATCACAAGGTTTATAGCCACAGCAGCTGAAGAGGGTATGTGGGTCATCATCAGGCCCGGACCCTATGTGTGCGCTGAGTGGGAGTTTGGGGGACTGCCCCCCTACCTCCTCCGTCACCCGGAGATAAAGGTGAGATGTATGGATCCTCTATACATGAAAGCTGTTGAGCGCTATATCTCAAGGCTTGCTGACGAGCTTCGTCCACACCTCATCACAAACGGAGGCCCTCTTCTCATGATCCAGATTGAGAATGAATACGGCAGTTACGGCAATGACCGTAATTACATGCTTGCCCTGAAGGATATCTGGACAAACAGCGGTATTGATGTCCCCTTTTTCACCGGCGACGGTGCCACCACTTATATGCTGGAGGCTGGCACGCTACCTGGCTGTGCTGTAGGTCTCGATTCAGGTAGCAGTGATAAGGACTTCGACCTGGCCCGTAAAATGAATCCCGGGGTGCCGGTCTTCTCCAGTGAGACTTATCCGGGATGGCTTACCCACTGGGGTGAGAACTGGACGAGGCCAGATACGGCCGAGCTGCTTAGTGAGGTCAGATACCTGATGGATAACCGCAAGTCATTCAACTTCTACGTGATCCACGGCGGCACAAACTTCGGTTTTACTGCAGGGGCCAATTCCGGGGGCAAGGGCTACGAGCCCGATCTGACCAGCTATGACTATGATGCGCCAATTGACGAGCAGGGTAACGCAACACCAAAATACATGGCTCTCAGGAAGCTGATAGGCTCATACCTGCCAAAGAAAGTAAGACTGCCATCAATCCCCGCGCCGGTGCCGGTGATGAGCTTTCCTGAAACAGAACTGACACCCTTTACTTCAGTATGGGCCAATATGCCCCCTCCGGTCCGGTCTGTTCAGCCTAAATCATTTGAGGCTCTCGGACAGGATTATGGTTTCATGCTATATTCTACAAGACTGATAGGCCATAAGGGCGGCAAGCTGACAGTGATTGACATCCATGACTACGCCACCGTTTTTCTTGACGGTGAATATGCAGGCACCCTTGACAGGCGACTGGGGATCAACTCAATCAGCCTTCCACAGGGCACATCCGAATTCCCACTGCTGGAGATCTTCACTGAAGGAATGGGGAGGATAAACTTCGCCAATGCCATGATAGACCGTAAAGGCATAACAGACAGGGTTGTTCTGAACGGAATGACACTAATGAATTGGGATATTCATGGGTTTCCCATGGATGAGCATTTCATTTCAGACCTGAAGGAGAGTTCAAACAGCTTCACAAAGCCCGGAATCTTTTTAAGGGGGAGTGTTACGCTTGATGAGACGGCAGACACCTTTATTGATATGACCAATTTTGTCAAGGGTTTTGTATGGGTCAACGGTCACAATCTAGGTCGCTACTGGGAGATAGGGCCGCAGACCAGACTCTTCTGTCCGGCATCATGGCTGAAGAAAGGAGTAAACGAGATAACAGTGTTTGATCTCCACAAGACCACACCCGGCACCGTAAAGGGATTCAGAACGATGTTATGAGTCAATGTCAGTGCATGCCGGTAATTGCAGAGAGCAGGTAATATAACCCGGCGGCAATGCCCATAGATACCGGTATGGTAAGCAGCCAGGCGTAAAGCAGATTGACCGTGACACCCCACCTCACCGCTGTCACTCTTTTTGTCATACCTGCACCCATTATTGCGCCGGTAATTGTATGAGTCGTACTCACCGGTATGCCAAATGCTTCGGTTCCAAACAGCAGCAAAGCACCGGCTGTTTCTGCAGCAACGCCCTCAAATGGTGTTATCTTGGTTATCTTTGTGCCCATTGTCTTTACAATCCTCCAGCCTCCCATCAGCGTCCCCAGCGCAATGGCTGAATAACAACCCAGCACAATCCAGTGAGGGATCTCATGCAACTTGCCATCAACCATCTCTATCTTCGCCCAGTGCGGAATAGCTGTGGGATCCGCTCCGTAGAAATATACCATAAGGGCGGCAGCAATTATACCCATCACCTTCTGTGCATCATTGCCCCCGTGTCCCAGACTAAGGAGAGCCGATGAAAAAAGCTGGCCAACCTTTAATTTCTTCTCCAGCCTGAAGGGATTGGCCCTCCTGAAGAGCCAGAGGAGACCTATGGTAATCAAGTACGCAAAGAGCATTCCGAAGAGCGGGGCCAGAAAAATAAAGGAGGCAATTTTCAGTATCACACCCGTATGCACCACGCCCCATCCGGCGTAGGCAATCGCGGCGCCGGAAAAACCTCCAACCAGGGTATGTGATGAACTGGAAGGTATACCAAGGTACCAGGTAAGAAGGTTCCACAGAATAGCTGCCAATACTCCTGCCATGATAACCATCAGCGTAATAGCAGAGGTATCCACCGTTTTGGCAATAGTGTCAGCCACATTGAGCTCAAAGACAAGATACGCCAACAAGTTGAATGAGGCAGCCCAAAGAACAGCCTGAAAAGGAGTTAAGACCTTGGTGGAGACAATTGTTGCTATCGAGTTTGCCGCATCATGAAAGCCATTTATCAGGTCAAAGGCAAAGGCAAGAACGATAATTATTATCAGGATTGTGAAGTCCATCAGGTAAGGAGATTATGCAAGTTTTATTATTACCGAAGAGAGAATATCTGCAACGTCATCGCAGCGGTCAACAGCTTTCTCAAGTGCTGCCAGTACGTCTTTTTTCTTGATAAGCTCAATAGCATCAGTCTCTTCCTCAAATAGATACCTGTGGTTGATGTCATCGGCATGTTCCTCAATTTCTCCTATCCTGTGGCAGTTTTCTCTGTAGTTTGCCAGGTTGAGCACATCACGAAGGCCATTGAAGGCAGTGTTTATCTCTATAGATGCACTCCTGATCGCCTCGGCCATTTCCCTGAACTCCTGTGGGATATCCTTCAGCTTATAGAGGTGGGCCTCCTTGGCTGCTCCATACATAAGGTCAAGCACGGAGTCGGTGGTATGAATCAGCTCAAAAATATCTTCCCTGTCAAAGGGTGTGATAAAGGTTCCGCTAAGCGCTGTATATAAGTTCCTGGCTATCTGGTCGCCCACCAGCTCTGCCTCCTTGATCTTATCACCCAGAACCTCTCTTTTCGCAGCAGAGGGTTCATTCATAAACTCAACCAGCAGATCTGCCCCTACAATAAGATTGGCCGAAGCATCCTTGAACAGCGGGTAGAACTTGCCCTCCTTAGGGGCCAGGAACGAGAAAATTTTGTCAAGTTTCATCAGTCAGGTTGCATTAGGTTTGAACAGGTCAAAAATAGATCAATGACTTCATTAATTAAAGGAGATTTGACATAATGTTCAATAAATGTTAATTATTATTATTTGTCAGCTTCAGTCAACTTATATTATATTAGCATATAAATTTGCATTAACACAGGAGCAAGATCCGGTATAATATTGCGCAGAAAGTGACAGGGAAACGATCTGCAGGCTGGTGTAGAGCTCAGCGAAGCTTATTTACCAGACTGATTAATTAAACCAAACTTCCAGCATGAAACTAACATTTTATGGAGCTGCACGTGAGGTGACAGGCAGCAAGATCCTTATTGAAACAGAGCACGGTAAGAACATCCTTCTTGATTGCGGTCAGTTTCAGGGCAAAGGAATGGAGACAGAGGGGCAGAACAGGGCCCTTGCCTTCACCCCTGCCTCCCTTGATCATATTATTTTAACACACGCGCACATAGATCATTCGGGGCTGATTCCGTACGTGCACCACAATGGGTTCAACGGGTCAATTATATGTACCGACGCCACCCGTGACCTCTGCTCCATCATGCTTGCTGACTCAGGGAAGATACAGGAGTATGATACCATTACCTTTAATAAAAAGAGGGCAAAAAAAGGACTTCCTCCTGTTGCTCCTCTCTTTACACAGGCTGATGCGGTATCAGCCATGAAGCTGTTTATAAGCGTAGCCTATGACCGTAAGTTTCGTATAGACGATCTCACCACTGTAAGATTCACCAATACAGGCCACATGCTGGGCAGCGCAGTAGTAACACTGGAGCTGAAGGAGAAAGAGGGTATCAGACGCGTGGCCTTCACCGGTGATATAGGCAGACCTGTCAACAGGATACTTAAGAGCCCTGACCCGTTTCCTCAGGCAGAATACCTCATTGCAGAATCGACCTATGGCGACCGGCTGCATCCCACAATGGAAGAATCTGATGAGGAGCTCTACCGGATTGTTCACAGGACATGTGTTGAAAAGCGCGGCAAGCTGATCATACCTGCCTTCAGTGTGGGACGAACGCAGGAGATAGTCTATTCGCTGAATACTCTTTACAATGCACAGCGTCTGCCAAAGGTTGACATCTATGTTGACAGTCCACTCTCAGTCAACGCTACCAATATTTTCCGGATGCACCCTGATTGCTTCAATGAAGACGTGAGGCATGTGATGCTCTCAGACCCTGACCCCTTCGGGTTTAGTACGCTCTTCTACAATACCTCCGTGGAGGGCTCCAAGAGCCTGAACGAAATAAAGGGTCCTGTAATCATTATCTCTTCATCAGGCATGATGGAAGCCGGGCGTATAAAACATCACCTGGCAAACAGCATCAGCAACCCTGCCAATACAATCCTGGCCGTGGGCTACTGCGCGCCGTCAACTCTTGGAGCCCGACTGCTGAGAGGTGAGAAGGTGGTCTCTATACACGGAAACAAATACCCTGTCAGGGCGGAAATAGAGAAAATAGAATCTTACTCCGGACACGGCGACTACCGGGAGATGGCTGACTTTCTCTCTTGCCAGGACCCTCATAAGCTTAAAAACATATTCCTCGTCCACGGTGAGTACGAGACACAGTTGAATTACAAGCTATATCTTGAGTCAAGAGGCTTCAGCAATATTGAAGTACCATCATACGGCAGCTCATTTATACTGTGATATTTATGATAATGCTTTCACAATAGCAATGAATGTTTATTTTTGCACAAAATTTTCTGAATTATGTTTATTGTAATGATCGTGCTTTTCCTGCTGGGTTACCTGGCAATAGCACTTGAGCACCCCATCAAGGTAGAGAAGGCTGCCAGCGCACTCCTTCTGGGATCAATCCTCTGGGCTCTTTATGCTCTTTTCAGCGAACAGATACTTGCACTTGGTTTCTCCCCGTCATGGGAAGGGGTCAAAATGATGGCGCAGGAAATCCTGCGAAGCATTGCTCCGGGAATGACTTCCGATCAGTTTGCAACCTCTCCCTTCCGTGATACAGTTGAGCTTGCAGGAAACACCAGCGCATTCGTCAAAACAGAACTCGGTCATCACCTGATTGATATAGCGGAGATACTTTTCTTCCTTTTCGGCGCCATGACCATTGTGGAGGTGATAGACCAGCACCAGGGCTTCACCGTCATCACCAACCAGATAAACACAAAAAGCAAGATCAGGTTAATCTGGATCCTGGGGTTCATCACCTTCTTCATGTCAGCTGTTCTTGACAACCTGACCACGACCATTGTGATGATAGCCCTTCTCCGGAAGCTCATAGCCGATAAACCAACACGCTGGCTTTTTGCCAGTATGATAGTCGTGGCAGCAAACGCGGGAGGCGCATGGTCTCCCATTGGAGACGTCACCACAATCATGCTATGGATCGGCGGTCAGGTCACTACGGTAAATATTATTCTTAAAGTCTTCCTTCCGAGTCTTGCGGCCATGATTGTTCCTCTGACTATTCTCTCATTCATGGTTAAAGGCGATGTAAAGCGCCCTGCAGAGCCCCTGCTGTCAAGAGATATTACAACTCCATTTGAGAGAACATTCATACTTATACTGGGCGTATCCATGCTCTTGTTCGTTCCCGTATTCAAGACAATAACACATCTGCCCCCGTATTTGGGAATGCTCTTTGGTCTGGGAGTGCTCTGGCTGACTTCAGAAATAATGCATCGTGACAAGGAAGATGAAATACGCAGGAAGCTGACAATATATAATATAGTCAAGAAAGTAGATACCCCTACCATCTTCTTCTTCCTGGGTATACTCATTGCCGTTGCTGCCCTGCAGAGTGCAGGTCACCTGAGCCTGATGGCCGGATGGCTTAATGATAAACTTGGTGATATTTACCTGATCAACCTGGCGATAGGTGCCATCTCAGCCGTTGTAGACAACGTGCCACTAGTTGCCGGTGCCATGGGTATGTATGACGTGGTCACACCGGATATGCTGCGCCTTGCTGCCGACCCGGCTTATGCTGCCTTCTTTGTGCAGGATGGGTTATTCTGGGAGTTCCTGGCTTACTGCGCCGGTACCGGCGGAAGCATGCTTATCATTGGCTCGGCAGCAGGTGTTGCCGCTATGGGCCTTGAGAGGATTGACTTCATATGGTATTTGAAAAAGATATCATGGCTGGCCCTCGCAGGCTACCTTGCCGGCGCCGGAGTCTACTGGCTGCAGGCACAAATGATACACTGACCTGAAAATATTTTTAATAAAAGGGCTTCACCGTATGATGAAGCCCTTTATATTTGCATCATCTTAATCGCGTAATTGTCGGTTCAACAACCTTATTCCCGGAAAAATGTTCCTGCTTCAAAACTTTGAGTTCGTGCTCTTTGCCCTTACTCTATTAGGGGTAGCACTGTTTCACAAACAAACAATGTGGGTCGCCCTGACAGGAATGACCCTGATTCTCATCTACAAGCTGGTATTCAATGACCCTGCAGCGCCATTCCATCTGATCACTCATCTTGGAGAGGAAGGCAGAACACTTATCAACCTCATGGGCCTGCTGCTTGGCTTTGCAATACTGTCAAAGCATTTTGAGGAGTCATATGTCCCTGCCCTTCTTCCTAATTACCTGAGTAGCGGATGGATTGGAGCCTTCACCCTGCTTGCGATGATCACAGTGCTCTCATCATTTCTTGACAACATAGCTGCTGCCCTTATTGGCGGAACAATAGCCCTGGTTGTCTTCAGAGGTAGGGTGCATATAGGTTATATTGCAGCCATTGTAGCCGCAAGTAATGCCGGGGGAGCAGGAAGCGTAATAGGTGATACTACAACAACACTCATGTGGATAGACGGGGTGCCGGCAATGAACGTCATACATGCATATGTAGCAGTGATACCGGCACTGCTGGTCTTTGGAATACCCCTCTCAATAATACAGACACGGTATCAGCCCATAATGAACGATGCTCCGGCAAATGTAAGGATCAATTATAAAAAGCTCATTGTGGTGACAATGATACTTATAGGTGCAATTACCACAAATATACTCTTAGACTTCCCTGCTGCCGGAGTATGGGCAGGGATACTTCTGGGGGCACTCTTCACAACCACACCCTGGAGCGAACTGAAAAATTCTGTTAAAGGAACTATTTTTCTCATGGCGCTGGTCTTCTCAGCATCAATGATGCCGGTGGAAGAGCTGCCACAGGCATCGTGGCAGACAAGCTTTGTGCTTGGCTTTATCTCTTCTGTCTTTGACAATATTCCGCTTACCAAACTTGCCCTGGAACAGGGCAACTATGACTGGGGAATGCTGGCCTATGCAGTTGGATTCGGCGGATCAATGGTATGGTTCGGATCTTCGGCAGGGGTTGCCATTACAAATAAATTTCCTGAGGGGAGGTCGGTGGTCAAGTGGCTCAAGAGCGGCTGGTGGATTGCACTAGCCTATGTGATCGGATTCTTTGTTTTATTGGCACTCAAAGGCTGGGAGCCGGTAGCAGGATAAAAACACCAAAAAAAAGAGGCCGGTGTTACGGCCTCTCCTGTTATTCCTAGTATCTCGGTTCGCGATCCCTGTCGCGGAAATCACGGCGGGGTCTGAAAGGCTTCTTCTCTGCCTTGGGCTCAGATCTCTTTACAATGATCTCACTCCCATCGAGCTCTGAATTATTGAGTTTTTCAATAGCTTCATAACCGGCACGGTCATCGGCCATCTCTACGAAACCATAACGCTTTGAAAAGCCGGTCTCACGGTCCATAATAACTTTTGCGGAGATCACCTCCCCAAATTTACTGAAAAGTTCCTGAAGGTCTTCTGCCTTGGTCACAGAGCTCAACTTGGCTACAAAAATGTTCATCTGAAAATAAATAATTAATTAAACGTTAATAAAGTTAAACCAGCAGCATGACATCTTGGAGACAATAATTGGCCACACAGACTAAAACCGCCAGTCATTACAAAGATATTTAATTTATTTTAACAATTCCAAATTTAATTAATCATTTGAAAATGACGGCATGAGGGCATCAAATAGCTAATTCTGCACATAAGGGGTGCCAAGCCACTCCTGCAATTTATTCAATACCATCTCTTTTTGTTCTAAGGGCAGGTTATTGATCCTTGTTCCATGAGATCCTGCCTCCTTTACTACAACAATACACTCATCATTCATACCAGGGTCTGCTTTGGTTGACGACCACGGGTCATACTCGCCGTATAGGAAGATAAAATTCTCAGCGTTAGTCTTTATGTACTTGTCAACTTTCTCAGCAAATCCGAAGTCATAAGCATATTCTGGTCCTTCAGGTGCAGAGAAGAGAAACTCCGGCCTGCCTGTATCATGAGCATACCTGAGTAAACCGGCAAACCTGCTGAAATCATATCCATAATAGCCTATCTCGGTCATCGCCTGATAAAAGAAGGGTTCGAAGTACACAAGACCCTGATCGGTGAAGTAAGTAAAATCGCCATGCCGTGCCAGGTGGAGGAATATCTCCTCATCACTACCATTAAGCGGTATCTTGTCACATGCCACCCGGCCCCACTGCCAAAACGCAAATTCATATTCCAGAACTGTCATCTCATATGCCACCTCTGGTCCTCCAACCCTGCTGAAGGTCCACCCTTTCTCAGCCGCCATTTTGAGGAGCATGGGAAAAAGGACGTCAAATTTTTCGAGGGCCAGCTTCTGAAAATCAAATACTCTCTGTCTGCATTCAGCTGTACCAACATTTTCCAGAAAAGGCTTGAACCTCTGATCTTCAGGACCGAAGTTAAGAGGCGCAACATAGGGC
>CAYQNT010000094.1:1609-10105 GCA_964418865.1 uncultured Rikenella sp. | reverse complement strand
TGGAGCTTGACGTGCAGAGGACAAAAGACAGTGTTCTGATAATAATGCATGACAAGACATTCAAGCGCACCACCAACGTCGCTGAGAAGTTCCCCGACAGGGAAGGAGACCCTGTCGATAGCTTCACTTATGAGGAGATAATGCAACTTGACGCCGGCAGCACTTTCAACCTGAAGAACCCTGGCCAGGCACGGGAGAGCTTTATAGGTCAGGATGTGCTGGTCTTTGAGGATGTCTTTCGTATAGCTGAAGGAAAACGCATCAGGCATAATCCCGATGGCAGCCGGATGGCAACAAAGGATGAAAACGGTATTTATCACTTCGAATATGAAGCCGACGCAGCCGCTAACGGACACAAGCCCGGCATATACATTGAGTTCAAAGATCCTGATTCTTACCCGGGAATGGAGGAACAGGTCTATGATGAGCTGACGCGCATGGGATGGAACCCCCTTGAGGGAGCGGTGCCGGCTGCCAATGAGCCCTTTTACAGGGATGATAAGGTCAACGTGGGAAACACCAGAGGCAAGATTCTGATCCAGACCTTCTCGCGTAACGGTATGATGAACCTGAAGAGGGTCTTCAAGGAGCAGGTCCCCTGCAGCTTCCTTGTGGGCAATCCCAAATCAGATGCATTTGCAAAGGATGAGGTTATGGATGAGATCATCTCTTTCGCCATTGAAAGCGGAGCACAATTTATCGGTACCAACCTGGGTGAAGCCAATGACGGCCTCTCCCCTGCCTTTGCAGAAAAGATTCATGCAGCAGGACTGATGAGCAACATATATTCAATAAACACCGTGGAACAGATGGAGAAATACTTCGGTCCCGGTGAAGGGAAGAAAGCTGCACCTCTTGCTGACGGACTGATCACCAACCGGACTGATCTCACCATCGACTTCTATTATGACCGCAAGGTGCGTAAGAATGGCACTGACAAGCCACCACAAGAGGTACTTGCTGAGCTGGGCTATTAATTATTTACCGTCCCACCCTGCAATGCGGGCCCAGAGGTGCCAGGCTGCATAGGCCTTCATATTGGCATTCAGAGGCTGGGAGTGAGCTGAGCCGCAGCTATACCAGTCAACCCCCTGAGTGTGAGAATCCTGCCATTTTATAGCCCAGTTAGAATCAAGTGATCCGTTGTTGTCACTGTCATAATAGCAGCCGTCATCTGCCTGTTTATCATGGTAATATTTACCTGCCGGATCATAAGACTCAATATCTGCAAAGTCAAAGAGAAACTTCTTGTTAGCACGGCAATAAGCCCTGATCTGATCATTGCGCTTGTGAAGATTGCCGGCAATTCCGGTCCCGTCGAGGTGGCCTGTCATATATACAAAGGTTACTTCCGGGTAATCCTCCTCCAGTCCGGTCATAAGAGTGAGATAAGTATTTATCTGAGCCTCTGTTGCTTCGGATACCTGTCCGCACCATGACCATATTATTACGTTAACATCCTGATTACTGGCGAGATAAGTTCGGGTCGCCTTCTCCCACTGAGAAGAACCGGCATTGCCCAGGTCTCCGGGCATGGCATTGTCACGCAGGTCAAGTGCTCCCCCGGTGCCACCGTTGTTCCATGCATAATCACTCCCCTTGAACGATACTAACCCTCTCATCCCGTCTGTGATCTGGCTTCCGTGAGAAGTGTGACCATATGCAATGTGAAGATCTGATTTGGCCTTTGCAAGCCATTTTCCAGGAATTGAAGAAAGAGTGGTGGCATTATGACCAATTATACCATCATCCACCAACCCCGGTTCATTCTCTTTGGAGCATGAACCTGAGACCAATAGAACTATTGCCATAAATGCAAAATACTTTTTCATTATCATATAGTTTTTGAATTGTTTAATGAGCCCCGAAAGGCTTGTAAATGTGAGATCAGTTGTCTGTTCAAGTAAATGTGAGTTTCATATTTACACCTTCTCTGTTAAACAGTGATACAAGACTGTTATACTGCCGTAAAGGTCAAAATGTTGCAAGGCGGCACCTAACAATTATCTGGCCAGAAGAATCCGGAGGAGGCACTGGAACCTCTCAGGCTGCTAACATTGTCACCTGAGCCCGTTCTGGCGAAAAAAGCCTCCCAGAATCTAAAGGTGGCCAAAGAAATACTTGAGAACCACAAATCATTGGATGAGGTGTGGAATAAGTTTAAAGGAGCGGATCTGTGATCCGGTGTGACGGCCAGGGAAGCGATAGTCAGATCATTCAGTTAAAGAGAGGCACGCGGCGGTCGATGGACCACTACCAGCGGTGCCGGCCGGGGTAACAGCATGAAGAGAGAGACACAAATATCGCATCTGAAACCATAGTGATCAAGACTGACCTGATAGTGCGTGACTCAATAAAAAGGCATTCATCGAAGGCTGAAAACTGAGCACAATCCTTCTATCTGAACTATTTAGTGCCCCGGTAGCTTATAATATCAATATTTTTAATAATTTTACGCCGTTTTAATAAAACATGCACAGTTAAACTTAAAATGTGTAATTAAAAAAGAAATCCACATGAAAAAAATCATCTCTGTATTTTCTGCACTTGTTGTTACCGGCTCTCTCTTTGCAGGCGGACTGGTTACCAACACCAACCAGAGTGCACTCTACACCAGGCTGCAAAGCCGCAATGCGTCAACAGCCATTGATGCAGTTTACTATAACCCTGCAGGTCTGACCAAGCTCTCTGACGGCTTTCACCTCTCGCTCAACAACCAGACAATCGGCCAGACACTCAAGGTGAAGACCGCCTATGATTACCTGAACGGCAGCCCGAAAGAGTATGTAGGCGATGTATTTGCACCCATCTATCCAGGCGTTTACGCGGCATATAAGACCGGCAAGCTCGCCCTCTCATTGGGTTTTAATCCTGTTGGCGGTGGCGGTGGCGCAAAATATGAAACCGGCCTGCCTTCATTCGAGATGCAGATAGCTAACCTGGTTCCGTTGCTGGCTAGCACTCTTACCCCGTTAGACCAGGCAATCTTCGGTGCAACAGGCACTGACCCCAACTTCAATAATGTCACAGGTTATAACTCAAACATTTACTTTAAGGGCTCGTCAATTTACTTTGGACTGCAGGTCAACGCTGCATATGAGATCAATGACATGCTTTCAATTGCTGTCGGTGGCAGATATGTCATGGCCAATAATACATACGAAGGCTACATTAAAGATGTGACAATCACCGCTCCTGCTGCCTATGGCGGCGCTCAGACACCTGGTGACTATCTCAGGAAAGTAGCAGCCATACCCGGTGTACCTGCTCAAACAGCAGCAGTGCTGAACGGCACAGCTTTGGTTCTTGATGACAGAACCACCGTTGAAGCTGACGCAGTCATGAAGGGAAGCGGTATCACACCCATCCTCTCTCTGAACTTTGCACCTGTTGGTGACCTTATTAACATAGGTCTTAAGTATGAGTTCAAAACCAAAATGAACCTCACCACAACTGTCAATGGCGGTAAGGATGCTGAAGGTATGTTCATCCAGGACTCAGTGGCAATAGCTGATATGCCTGCAATGCTGGCCCTCGGTATTGATGTCAAGCCTTCAGACAGGTTCCTCGTCTCAGGTAGTTTCAACTACTATTTTGACAAGAAAGTCGATTATGACGGACAGAGTGATGTCAATATTAACAAGATTGACAAGAACTTCATTGAGGCCGCACTGGGTATCCAGGTTGGCCTTACTGAAAAACTCTTCGTCAGTGCCGGTTGGCTAACCACCATTCCCGGTGTTAATGACAACTTCCAGAGTGACCTCAAGTTCAGTCTGAAAACCAACACTTTCGGCGGCGGCCTCGGGTTCAAAGTCAATAATATGCTTGATATCAACCTCGGTGGCTCGTATACGATCTACGAACAAGGATCAAAGGGCTATAACGGTGGTGCCGGTCCGGCAACAGACATCTTTAACAAGAACACCTGGGTAGCAGCCGTCGGCCTCGACTTTCATTTCTAGAAGTAATCTGACTATGAATAGAACGATGCGCCATGAACCATAGAAAGCGAATCGTAAAACAATAGTGAAAGAGCCCTGGTTTCCGGGGCTCTTCTTTTTTTTAGTATTCGGCACCCTGCCGTTTCAGATTCTCAAGATAGAGTTTCAGGTCAGGGGTGTCGGAAATAATCATTCTGGTGTACCACTTCCGGGCAGACTCCGGCCTGCCCATGTTGCGGTCAAGCAGTATCAATGCAGTATAAACCGACCCCTCAATACCAAGATTCAGGCTGTCGGTCTTATTAATTATATCCTCATAGATACGATAGGCTGCCATTGAATTGCCGGCAGATGACAGTGAAAAGGCTTCGTTAAGCTGAGTATTGAGCTCCTTATCGGTAACAATCCCCCTGAAAGAGAGACAACCTCCGAGACAATCCTCAATAATTGAAAACCACGGCAACATACCTGTAGCCGGGAAGGTCAGAGAGAAGGCAGCCTTCTCTCCCGGGCGCTTGAACTTATAGGTGGCAGGACAGTAAGGCAATCCCTTCAATCCAGTCATCTTCAATTTCATTCCATCCGGCCTGACAAGGAAAGTGTTCCTGTCAATGCAGAAGAAGGCGTTGTTGATGTCACTCATGATGGTCATGCAGACAACGGTAGCGTCATCATTGAAATCGACACTCACTATCTCGGCAGTTAGAGGTGATTTAAGTCCGTAATTGGGGCTAAGCACACTCTGTGCAGAGGTTGTACACCAAAATGCCGCCAATGTCAGTATGATTAATGTCTGTTTCATTTCTTCAGCTCTTATTCAATTATCATACCATAAAGTTAGTGATTTATACTGAGAGCTATCTCTACTCAGTCAGCAGCCCTCAGTCTTCAGTCAGCAGCCCACAGCCCTCAGTCTTCAGTCAGCAGCCCACAGCCTTCAGTCTAACTGACTGGTGGCTTCCTACCCCTTGCCCCAAGCTCCAAGCTCTATGCTGCGAATGCTGACGGCCGACTGCTGACTGCTGCCTGCTGACTTCCTTCTCTATGCTGCAACTGCTGACTGAAGACTGCTGACTTCCTTCTCCATGCCCCATGCCCTCCCGATTCTCGGGACTTCGTCGCTTTGCTCCTTGCATGCTTCATGCTCTCAGTCTTCAGACAGCAGACCGCAGGACGGAGCGAAGCGACAGACTTCAGACCTTCAGACCTTCAGACCTTCAGACCTTTGGACCTCAGGTCAGCACCAGGGTTGCCTCTCCCCTCTTCTCAGCTGCACCTATAATTGCTGCCTCAGGGTGGCCGGCAGCATGCAGCTCCTGTAACAAATCCTTAGCCTTATCCGGTGCAATGGCCAGTAACAGTCCACCGGATGTCTGGGCGTCATGTGCTATCATCCTGAGGTTATAATCAAGCCCCTCCGCAAATCTCGTCTCTCTCTCCGTGTAATCCAGGTTCCTGAAGGCTGCTCCAGGGATGCATCCCTGGTCAACAAGACCATAGGCGCCGTCAAGCAAAGGCACATAATGCAGATCAATACTGATTGTCACTCCTGACGCGCGAGCCATCTTCAGTGCATGGCCTGCCAGTCCGAATCCGGTAATATCTGTTGCGCCCCGGACTCCGTATTTCTGCATAAGACGGGCACCGTCGTTATTAAGCCGCATCATCATACGTTTTGCCTCCTCGGTCTGTTCCATAGTGGTCATCTTCAGCCTGTGTCCGGCAAGTATTATCCCCGTCCCCAGAGGTTTGCTAAGGATAAGCAGATCCCCCTCCTGAATACCGGCATTAGTGATGACCCGGTCCGGATGTACGGTACCAATAACTGCAAGACCATACTTAGGAGGATAGTCGTCGATGCTATGCCCACCAAGGATACTCACTCCTGCTTCAAGCGCCTTATCGTATCCGCCTCGCATAATCGCAGAATAAACATCCAGTGGAATAGTGGTTGAGGGGAACATCATGATGTTAAGCGCCAGCAGGGGGGTACCTCCCATAGCATAGATATCACTTATTGAGTTTGCTGCGGCTATTTGCCCGAACTCATAACCATCATTGACCATAGGTGGAAAGAAGTCGGTGGTGAAAACCAGCGCGAGGTCATCACTGAGCCTGTAAACACCTGCATCATCATGTGTAGCTATTCCGACCAGTATCTTCGGGTCAACAGGCAGCGGGAGCTCTTTCAGCAACTCCTCAAGCTGCAAGGGGGGTATCTTTGAGGAGCAGCCTCCTGTTTCAACCGTTGTGAGTAGATCAAATGCCATGGCGGTGGTCAGGGACGGATGATGTGGTCAGCATCCTTTAATATGTTAATTATCTGATACATATCGCTGAAGCTACCAACCGGAAGTCGGTTTTTGATGGCGAAATGGTTGATGCATGCGGAACAAAGGTATATTGCCGTACCTTTTTCCATCAGCTCCCTGATATGTTCAAGCACCGGTGAACCATCCATTGCAAGCTTCACCCCGGCATTATAAAACAGTATTGAGTCAGGCGCCGGCTCCAGCATCACCAGTGTTCTGAAGAATGATATCATGAGTTTCGTGCCCAGTTCATCATTACCGCTGCCCATCATCTCAGAGGTGATGGCCACAACGGTGGTTCTTCTTCCCGGAGATGCTGCCGGCGTTTCTGTGACGCAATATTCAGTTTCATTGTCACTTAGCCCCTCTTTGTCTCCTCTTCTCACAGTCACAATTGCAAGATCACCCTCCTCCTTCACCGTAAAGTTGAGTTTGTTATCTGAGAGATACCTCTTAACGTTACTCAGTGACACACTATTATCAATTACCACCTGAACGTCCTCATCCGGCGCTGCCTCTGTCAGCCCCTGCCGTGTTCTGATAAGCGGGGCCGGACATGTAAGTCCGCGAGTATCAACTATTTTCATTTATCAGTATTAGCTCCCAAATATAAACAGAAATGACTATTTTTGAAAGTTGGATAGACTAATGATATGATGAAAAGGATAGTTTTTTTTCTGATGATGATGGCCGTTTGCATAGGCACGGTGACAGGGCAGCGTTCGCTAAAGGATATCGAAGGTTCGTGGTCAGGCATATTAAAGACTGTTGCCGGTGATTTAAACCTGGTTATGCACTTCACCATGACGGAGGCCGATACCATCAGGGCCACTCTTGACTCCCCTGACCAGGGTGCGATAGGGTTAGCCTGTGGCAGGGTAAGTCTGGATGGCGACACGCTTCTTGCAGACATACCCATGATCAAGGGAGAGTATAAGGGTGTATGCGTCGGGGATTCACTTCTTAAAGGCATCTGGACTCAGCTGGGCAAGAGTTATGAGATGGATCTAAAGAGGGGTGCTGCTCCGGTGAAGTACGACCGTCCGCAAGAGCCAAAGCCTCCCTATCCCTATCGTGAAGAGGAAATTATCTTTCACAATCCTGTCGAGGATTTTGACCTGGCGGGCACACTGACATTACCTGAAGGTGATGGCCCATTCCCGGCTGTGGTGCTAATCTCCGGCTCAGGACAGCAGGACCGTGATGAGACAATCTTTATGCATAAGCCATTCAAGGTCATCGCCGATCACCTGACGCGTAACGGTATAGCCGTTCTGCGCTATGACGACAGAGGCACAGGCAAATCGAAGGGGAGGGTGAATGACGCAACCTCCATGACCTTTGCTGATGATGCGGAGGCCGCTGTGACATACCTATTGTTACGTCCTGAGATAAACAAGGAAAAAATCGGTCTGGCAGGCCATAGTGAGGGCGGAATGATAGCCCCGATAGTTGCCTCGCGGAACAATAACATCGCATTCATCGTCTCACTTGCCGGACCCGGCGTGAGAGGCTATGACCTTCTGCTGAAGCAGGCCCGTGATATTTTAGCGGCAACAGGGACAAGTGAACCGGAGATAGCAGAGACTATTGCCACCAACAGCCATCTTTTCAAAATGGCCGTTGAAGTACAAGATCAGCGGCAGTTTGCAAAGGATGCCATGGCGTGGTACGGCAAAGAACTTGAAAAACAGGGTCTGGCACCAGACGAGCGCAGGGAGAAAATGACCGCATTTACCCAGGCGCTGATATCTGTTAATAACCCCTGGATGAGATACTTTATTGATACTGACCCGTCTCAGTTCTGGTCGAAGGTAAAGTGCCCCGTGCTGGCACTGAACGGGGAAAAAGACCTGCAGGTAAACTATGCGATGAACCTGCCTGCTATCAAGACAGCGGTGAAGAAGGGCGGCAACCGGAAGGTAAAGACTGTAGCAATGCCCGGGCTGAATCACCTCTTCCAGACTGCTGATAAGGGTTCACCGGATGAATATGTAAGGATAGAGGAGACATTCTCACCCGCAGCACTTGACTTAATCAGCGGCTGGATAAGGAAGACGATTAAGTAATGGCATGGAGCATGGGGCATAGGGCATGGAGAAGGAAGTCAGCAGTTAGCAGTTAGCAGTCAATTAGACTGAGAACTGAGGACTGAAGGCTGAGGACTGAAGACTGAGGGCTGAGAACTGAGGGCTGAGAACTGAGGGCTGAGAACTGAGGGCTGAGAACTGAGGGCTGAG
>CAYQNT010000094.1:0-1509 GCA_964418865.1 uncultured Rikenella sp. | reverse complement strand
AACTGAGGGCTGAAGACTAAATTTACCCCCTGCCTATTGTTTGTATCCTCACAATGACCTTGCGGCCGGCTGACTTAATGCCGCCTGAGGCACCATTAATGACCAGCTGTACCAACCCAGTCACCTCATTAATCAACTCAGAATAAAGGAGGCAGAATGACGCAAGTATTTCCATGCCGTATGCCTTCGGTGCCACAGGGCCGTTCTGCTCCCGCATGGCAGCCATGCAGTAGTCGATCAGGGCAGCATGATGCGACAGCGGGATGTCACTCATCTCACACCTCATCAGCACTCTCATGAACAATCGCTGCACACTCTCATTGGGCACTCCGGGTAGTGCATCTATCATCAGTGCAAGGTAAGGCGCCAATGCAGCAGCATTTATGTCAGACACCTTTGAGAGAGCCCATGATGACATGAACCCAACCCTATCCTCAGTGCTTGATGATAATGTCACCAGTTGTGATAGAAGAATGGTATCAGCGACAGCTGATCTTGCTATCATTGTTATCTCCTCCACACTGCTGACTCGTCCCATCATGCGGGCAAGCTGCTCTCCAGCCTCAGCAGTGACGACCGCCTCCGGCCTCTCCAGTTCCGGGGTAATGGTATTGTTATGTCCGGAGGCATACTGCATGGCCACCGGTATATCTGCTGCTGTCAGGTCAAGCGTTAACAGATCCACGGGTTCCATCCACCTGTACTGATCATGCTCCATCAACACCGGGACTGATCCAAGGGTCTCGCAGATAAAAGGTATGAGCCTTATCTGCCTGCCGCCGTAATCATGTTCAACCCTGTCAAGACTTCCGGTGATTATAATGTGCATGCCAAGCTCTTCATCTATCTCACGTAATATGCACTCCTCATGATCCTCACCCGGGCGGGTCTTACCTCCGGGAAACTCCCACTTGCCGGCATTAACCATGCCCGGGCCACGCCGTACAACAAGCACCAGTCGTTCTTCATTGCGTATCAAGGCACATGTCACATCAATCATGGCTTCTGACTAATAATAGTTTCATAATCAGGGATATGATCAAGAAGAGTGAACTTTTGTGCCTCCTTGTCAATCTCACCGGCGAAGTGCGTGATACCGTTGGTGACAACAAGGTATCTGACCCCATAGCTGAAATTGTAGTTGATGATCTGATCAAAAACCTCCTGGTTGATCTTTACCTCCGGAGCCTTACACTCTACAATCATTACCGGCTCACCGGCACGGTCATGTACCAGAATATCAGCCCTGCGAAGCATGGAATGGAGTCTGAAGGAGGCTTCAATGCTGATCAGTCCTGACGGATAGTCAAGGTGTTCAATGAGATAACAAACAAAATGCTGTCTCACCCACTCTTCAGGTGTAAGGGCCACATACTTCCTCCGCAGGCGGTCATATATAAGCCGACTTCCTTGATCCTCTTTAATTCGTAATGAACAGGGAGGTAGTTTCAGCGGTTTCAACTTTTATTGTATTTTTGGTAACCCTTAGTGAGGGGCAAATATAAACAA
>CAYQNT010000093.1:0-10387 GCA_964418865.1 uncultured Rikenella sp. | reverse complement strand
TGATCCCATCTATCTCATTTATTGTATACTGCCAGCGATCCATGAACATGGTGCATCCGGGGCAGTTAGCTATGATAAGGTCCGGCTGGTAGGGCTCCATTGATTCAAACTTCTTACGTGAGGCGAAGAGCGAATAGCCCCTGTTAGCCTGCACCAGGTACTGCCTGAAACCGAAGCCGCAGCAGTGACGTCGCTCCGGATAGTCAATTATCTCACCGCCCCATGACTCCACCATACCCACCAGCACATGAGGAAACTCAGCACCACCTACACCATACTTCGGGAACATCTTTGAATAGTGGCACCCTATATGCTCAACCACCTTCAGAGGCTTGCCCGTGGCGATGTTATACAGATTATACTTTGCCTTGCGTGCTATCTCGTCTCTGAACTTATATATGATGTCACTGGTGTGCGATATCGACTCTGGAACATCAAAAGTTCTGCCCGTAGCCTTGTACAGATCGTCGCGCGTCCTTTCAAGCGTCTCCGGGAAATGCTTCCAGGTCTCGAGTATCTCAGAATATATCCCAAATGATGTGACGCATGAGATTGCAATATGTTTGTACCCGGCCTCGGTGGCCAGCGCAAAATGACGGGCAACAACTGCCTGTATAGTTTCAAAAGGCACCACATCACCGTGATAACCTATCCCTGTACATGTGGTATGCCTTGGGTCTTCAAACACATCTTTGCCCAGGTCTTCACGCACGATCTTTAGAAAAAACTGCTCTGACGCGGCAAAGAAAGTCTGTCTGATACATGACCTTACATAGAAGAAATGATCATCAGGTATCTCCTTCTGGTACTCTGCCCAGATCCTTTTTTTACCTTCCAGTTTCATAAATATCTTTTCTTACATCTTCTGTCTCACACTGGTGACTGCCGTTGTCAGCAGTGGTTACATGCCTGTAATATTCAAAATCCCTCCCCTTCTTGTTGAATTCCAATCCCATCTCCGCAGCCTTCTTTTCTGAGGCCTCCTCTATGGCATCAAAAAGATCTTGTCCTCCGGTGACCTTGAAGATACTCTTCAGCTCATCAAGCACATCTTCGCTGATCTTCCTTGTCGGGCCCTCCCTGCCGTTGAGCTCTCCGCCGAGGCGTGCCAGTGAGTCGTCAAGATGATTATAATAGTGTTCCCATGCCGGCCCCTGTTCGGGATGAACTTTAGGATCAACATCGTATGCCACAATACAGTATCCGTAATCCAGAACATTATCACCCACTGTTCTCTTGATGGCGAACTGTTGCCTGCCCTTCTCCGAGGCGGTAAAGTAGCCCAGTTCCTGTGACAGCTTTCTTAGGGCCATGATCACCATACCCGGCGTGTTACCGCGCGGACAGCGTGTTTTACAGCTCATACACTGACCACAGTACCAGATAGTCTCGCTTTTGAGCAGCTCCCTGATAACATCGTTGTTGCGGGTCTGTACAAGATCAACAACCCTTCTCGGATCATAGTTGTAATACTCAGCTGCGGGGCAGATGCCGGTGCATATCCCGCAGTTCATGCATGCCTTCAGTCCTTCTTCAAACCGGACATCTTTCATTAGCATTGAATAGAGATCATCCATAAGTTCTGTTATTGTCTTTTTAGGAGTCTCAAAATTAGTAAGGATAGCCGTGACGGGGTACACGATTAAAGCCTATTTTCCGGAGGTATTTATACTTACAAAAAGCAGTCAACAGCCAACAGCCGGCAGTCAGCAGTCACAGTCGGCAGTCCACAGCCTACAGCCCACAGCCTGCAGCCCACAGCCTACAGTCAGCAGTCAGCAGTCAGAAAGTAGGCCAGACTTCAGGGCTTCACACGGAGTGGGGCGACAGATTGAGGAGACTCCATGGGCAGCTACGAAATCACGACCACGTGGTGCGTCGGGACTTCAGGCCTCCAGACCTTTGGGTTTCAGACGGAGCGCAGCGACAGACTGCAAGACTGCAAGACAATAGAAAATATTAACTTTATAGCCAAAGCCTTATCCATGAAGAAACACGGTTCTACCCTCATTCTGCTACTTGTTCTGGCAGGAATTATTGCAGCTGTCTCATGTATAAATGACAAAACAGTGACTTTCCGGGCATTGCTCAGGGAATTGTCGATGAAAGAATCTATCGCCCGGTTTCCGGAGCCGGCCTATCGCCTTGTGCAGTTCAGCTCGTACGACAGAAGGAGCATACACCCTGACAGCGCAGGCTGGTATGCCAACAACGACTATACGGAGTTTATCAGGGAGGAGTCTAACAATGGCCGGCGTGAGTTTGTTATGTTCGAGGCTGAAGGTCCCGGAGCCCTTGTGAGGTGGTGGATGACTTTCGGCAATGCAAATGCTCTCAACTCACGCGTCAGAATATATATTGACGGCAACCTGACTCCGGTAATTGAGGGTATGGCAACTGACATTGTGGGCGGAAATGAGCTTGCTCCTGAACCTCTGAGCGTAGCCGTATCAGTTCTTTCCGAGCCTCAGCGCCAGGGTTACAATCTATACCTGCCAATACCCTTTTCCAAAGCCTGTAAAGTGACCCTCGAAAATGATTCCGTGATCATTACACCTGAACGCCATACCCCTTCAATATATTACAGCGTCAGCGCACGAATTTATGACAAGGGAACAAGGGTTGTTTCATTCAGGAAGGAGATGCTTACCGGGGACTCACTGGCAATTGCAGAATGTGCATCAGCGATGATGACTGAGCCGGATATTAAAACAGGTGAAAATATGAGGTCTGATGCTTCCGGAACTTATGCTCCGGGAAGTGCATGCGCATTCGTGATGAAGGAACCAGGGATGGCAGTAAGTCGTTTTACTGTACGCCTGAGGGGAACGGAGATAATCAATGCCCTGAAACAGACCAGCATTGTTATGAGTTTTGACGGTAAAGGGACTGTCAATGTACCTGCAGGTTCATTCTTCGGAGCCGGCTCCTCTATAAATCCATATGTGACAATGTTTACATCAGTTAAAGACGACAGTACAATGAATGCCTTCTGGCTGATGCCTTTCCGCGATAGCTGTTCTATAAGTGTCATAAACAACACGTCAGACTCACTTGATATAACTGCATCGGTTGAGATGATCCCGTTCAGGTGGGATGACCGGACAATGTATTTCGGTGCCTCATGGCATGAATACATTGGTCTAGAGACTGCCGGTGCCGAGAGTACAGGCGGTACCGGTAAACATATAGATATGACAATGGCGGAACTGACAGGGAGGGGAATTTATGCCGGCGATGCCGTGACGGTATATAATACGGCAGACGCATGGTGGGGAGAGGGTGATGAGAAGATTTTTGTTGATGGTGAGTCTTTCCCCTCATCGTTCGGGACAGGCACCGAAGATTATTATGGATATGCCTGGTGCCGGCCAGAATACTTCTCCCAGCCGTTGATTGCACAACCAGCCGGATTTGGGAATTTTCATCCCGGGATGACGGTCAATATGAGATACAGAATTCTCGATGCCATCCCCTTCCGTTCGTCAATTAAAGCTGATATAGAGCTTTGGCACTGGGTGAAAACGACCATCGACTATGGAGTAATATCTTATTACTATCTCTGCCCGCCAGCCTGATCACCCTTCAGTCCGTCTGCCCGACGGTCTAACCACTGCTAATTTAGACTGGATATAAATAATAACACTCAAATAATAAGTTTTGCATTACCATTTCTCCATTATATCATCTTTTACGGTTAAAAATTCACAATAAAAAGCTTATGTTTTTAAACATTCAATGATGACAGTATATTTTACAATCCAATTACTTCATATCTTCACATCAACATAAAACAATTTTTTTTGTGATCAAAAGTGTAGACTATACACTCAAGCAACTTAACCAATAGAATCATTATGAAAAAGCAACTCCCTGGATCTATCTGTAAGACTTTGATAATCATTTTCTTACTAACTTTATCCTTTTCGGCTTCATCGCAGAGTAAGCAACCGGTTTTAAAAGGAACGGAAAGGACAAAACTCTTCAGCGCTCTACCCGGAATGAGGACATCATCACCTTACAAGGATATGCACTGGCAGTATATTGGCCCGACCAATATAAGCGGAAGATGCACTGATGTTGAAGCCGTTTCCCCCAGGGGAGGGCAGTACACAATCTGGGTTGGGTCAGCTACCGGCGGAGTCTGGAAATCAATCAATGAAGGCACCACATTTGTACCGGTCTTCGACGGAATGCCTACAGCCTCAATAGGAGATATCGCCATTGATCCGAAAAACCCGGATGTGGTATGGGTGGGCACAGGTGAGGCAAATATTTTTCGCAGTTCAAATGCCGGCTGCGGAGTCTACAGAACAATCAATGGTGGAAAAACCTGGGATCTGATGGGTTTGGAGAACACCCATACAATAGGCAGGATAAGGGTTGATCCCACCAACAGTGACATAGTCTATGTAGCTGCTACAGGACACGAATGGACACCAAATGAAGAGAGAGGCCTTTACAAGACTGTTGATGGCGGGAAGAAATGGTCAAGGGTTTTATTTGTAAACGATAATACCGGCGTTTTTGACCTTGTGCTTGACCCTCGCGATCACAATACCCTTTATGCTACAACATGGGAGCGTATGAGGCTGAAATGGAACGACCCGCGCACATTTGCAAATACGCGTAAATGCGGCGTTTGGAAATCAACTGACGGAGGCCAGAACTGGAAAGAGATCAACAATGGCCTTCCATCGCCGGAGAACAGAGGAAGGATAGGCGTTGACATCTCAGTCTCAAACCCTGATGTTCTCTACCTGCTCCTTGATAATTATGAAATTGCATATAAGGCTGAACCCGGGGAGCTCGACTCTTACGGGCGGCAGAAGCAGGATGTGATCAGGGGTGGTACAGTTTACAGGTCTGACAATGCAGGAGGCACATGGAAACAGGTGAGCGGCCTTACTGAGGAGACGAAAGTATATATGGAACGCCATTCAGCAACCTACGGATGGGTATTCGGGCAGATACGTGTTGACCCGAAGGATGAAAACACGATCTATACCATGGGCATCCAGCTTCACAAATCAACTGACGGAGGGGCTACCTTCGCACAGCTTCGGGGGCCGCATGCTGACCACCACGGCCTCTGGATAGACCCGCAGAACCCGAACTATCTGCTTAATGTGCAGGACGGCGGTCTGACAATGTCATATGACAAGGGAGCCACATGGAAGTATCCTATTGACGTGCTTCCGCTGGCTCAGTTCTACAATATTGCTTATGACTTCAGTGTACCATTCAGGGTCTTCGGTTCAATACAAGATCACCATAGCTTCTACGCCAGCGTAGATCTCTCCTCGGGACGAGATAGGGTAAGGCCTGTTGAGTTTGCAAATATCCTGGGAGCTGAGGGGAGCTCACATGCTATTGACCCCAGGGATAATAATACCGTATATGCAAGCACCTTCTACGGTGCCCTGGCAAGAGCTGAAATAGACAATTACCCGGCCAGCACCAAGGATCTTCTTCCGGTAAGATATACTGACGAACCCAGATTGAGAGGACAGTGGGTAGCACCTACCCTCCTCTCGCCGCATAACTCTGATATTGTCTATCATGGAATGCAGTATGTGATGAAATCGCTTGACCGTGGCAACACCTGGGAATTCATCAGCCCTGACCTTACTTACAATGATCCGAAAAAGATGGGTGACATAAGCTATCAGACAATTCAAACCCTTGATGAGTCGCCTCTGCGCGCCGGTCTCCTATATGCAGGAACTGACGACGGCCGCATCTGGAGAACAAAAGACGGTGGAAAGAACTGGATGGAGCTGAAGCCTAAGAATGTGCCACAAAGATGGGTATCAAGAGTTGTTGCATCAATGTATGATCTGGGAACTGTTTACATGACCCAGACCGGAAGACGTGACGATGATTTTCAAGTTTATATCTGGAAATCGACTGACTTTGGAGATACATGGACTGATATTTCAGGTAATATTCCTGTCGGCCCGGTCAATGTTATCAGGGAAGATCCTGTAAAAGATAACATTCTGTATGTAGGTACTGATGCATCTGTATTCATCTCAAAGGACTCAGGAGTGCACTGGGATGTTCTGGGAGATCTTCCATTCGCATATGTTCATGACCTTCAGATACATTCGCGTGACAATATGATAATCATTGCAACTCATGGAAGAGGCATGTTTGTCCTTGACGCTAATCCTATAAATGAAAAAGATAAAATAAGGCGCCAGAGATGGGAGCCTGCTACGGAAGAATAAATTAAATACTTGAACTATACTATTTCTCATTGCGACCTGTATGTGAGGTGGAACTTCTCTGAATCCATACTGGTAATGATCTCAGGAAAATAATTTTGTGGCTTTTAAAAAACCAATATTTTAACCTAAATCGATCCTATTTATGAGAAAAATTCTTTTATTTTTAGCTGTGGCCATTGTCACCGTTTCGGCAACCTTTGCTCAGACGGTAGCAGTGAGAGGAACTGTCACCAGCGCTGAAGATGGTCTCGGAATACCGGGTGTAATGATCCAGGTCAAAGGGACAACTGTCGGCGTGATGACAGATGCAGACGGAAAGTACACGTTAAGTGTGCCGACTGGATCCAATACGCTTGTATTTAGCTATGTAGGCATGACAAAAGTTGAGGTCGCCATCGGTGGCAGGAGTGTCGTTGACATTGAAATGCAGTCAGACACCCAGTTGATGGACGAGATTGTTGTCACCGCCCTGGGTATCCGTACAGAGAAAAAGGCTCTGGGGTACTCTACCAGCGAGGTGAAGTCAGATGAGCTGACAGCTACCAGAACAAGCAGCTTTGCAACCGCATTGGGTGGCAAGGTGGCAGGGCTTAACATCTCCACAACTTCCAGCCAGGCAGGCAGCGGTACCAGAATAGTACTCCGCGGGGGGTCATCTATCACCGGCTCAAACCAACCGCTCTTTGTGGTTAACGGTGTGCCCTTTGATGCTGACAACAGAGGCTCATCATCCGGTCTTGCCGATATTGACCCCAATGCCATTGAATCACTCAGTGTCCTGAAAGGGGCAGCTGCTTCAGCTCTATACGGCAGCCGGGCTGCTAACGGTGTGATTCTGATAACCCTCAAGTCAGGGGCTTCAGATCAAAAACCGGTAATAAACTTTAAGCATACCTCCTCCTTTGACAAAATATACGAAATACCGCTTCAGAAGTCATGGTCTCAGGGGATATTTGACAGAACGACTCTCGCCTGGAAGTACATTGATGGCGACACTCAGTTCACCTCCGGTTCATGGGGCCCAAAAATTTCAGACCTGCCGAACGTGGATTATTATGACAGGTGGCAGGTATTCAAAACGGGGTATACCATGGATAACACCTTCAGCGTAACAGGCGGTACCGACAAAGCAACATATTTTGTATCCTATTCAAATACAGACAATAAAGGTGTGGTTGGCCCGCTCGGATATAAGAGGAATTCCTTAAATGCCAATACAACCTTCAAATTCACTCCGAAACTTACTGTCTCATCAAATGCCATGTATTCAAACCAGGACATTGACAGGATGGAGGAGGGAAATGCCAACTACACTTTTATCAACACCCTGGTTGCCTCACCCCCATCATGGAACCCATATCCCATTTACAGGGAAGATGGCACTCTCAGATTGTTCAGAGGTGGTGGCCGTGATCCCTACCTGTACACTCTCCAGAGCTGCGGGAGAAATATCAAGCGTGACAGATTTGTGGGCTCAATATCAATTGAATACAAGATTGCCGAACATCTCAATTTTAGGTCAGTAACAGGTATAAGCACTAACCTTTCAGTCTCCCAGAATTACAAGAATAAGGGAGGTCTTGTTGAGACCCCGGGGCTCTTCAACCGTTACAATAGCTCCAGCAAAGACATAGAGTCAACCGAAATGATAACATATGACAATACATTCGGTGATTTCACTTTAACTGTCTTAGGCGGCCACAACATTGTACAAAATTACTGGGATAATATGCAATTTGAGGGTACAGGACTTGTTGTTCCCAATATCTATAACACGTCGAACGTATCAACCTACACCTCTGAAGCCAGTTATGGCATGTTCAGGTCATGGTCACTATTCGGAGAAGCCCGTATTGGATATAAAAGCATTCTCTATTATACGGTTACCGGAAGGAATGACTGGGCTTCCAGTGTTAACAATAACTTCTTCTATCCTAGCCACAGTCTTGGGTTTGTATTCAGTGAGTTTTTGCCTGACACAAAATTTCTGGACTTTGGCAAGCTGAGAATAAGCTATGCAAAAGTAGGTGCACCTGCTGATGCATATACTAACGACGTGACCCTTTCACAGGCAGCCACATTCGAATGGCTGGGTCATGCATGGCCATTTAGCGGGCAAAACAGTTACCTTCCCAGCGATTCATACCCTAACCCTGACCTAGCCAATGAGTTCAAGAGTGAGATTGAAGCAGGTCTTGAGATGAAATTCTTCAAGAACAGACTAGGGCTTGACCTCGCACTTTACAACAACTGGAGCACCAACCAGATACTATGGCAACAACTTCTCAGTTCAACCGGTTACAGTGGCGGGTGGATCAATATTGGCGGAATATCCCATAAGGGGGTTGAGCTTGGAATCACATCAACACCAGTTCAGACAAATAATTTCGAATGGGATCTGTCTCTTACCTGGTCAAAAGACAACTCAATGGTTGACGACCTTGGTGAAAATGATGAACCTATAGATGTTGGATCTGCCGGATGGGCAATTGTTGGTCAGCCTTATCCGGTTATCTACAGTGATGCGTTTCTGCGCGATGATAATGGGAACCTTGTCCTTAATGATCTGGGGGCAACAGGTACCGACAGAACTATCTACGGGAGACCTATTATTGACCCTAGAGGCAGAAAGATACTTGGAAAGATCCAGCCCGACTGGGTAGGCAGTATCAGGAGCAGTCTTAAATACAAAAACTTTTCACTGATGGCTCAGCTTGACTTCCAGAAGGGAGGACTCATTAACAACTTCGATGAGCACTACCTTACATATTATGGGATGTCACCACTTCAGGAAAACCGTCCGGATGATAACCGGATTACTTTCCCAGGTGTAATGGGCCACTATGACTATAATACCCAGAAAGTTGTGGTAACAAGCCCGACAAACACCGAATGGACTTATTACAGCGACTACTATCAGACAGTATGTCAGTCAACGGAAGAGGATAATATTCAGCCGCGTGATTTCATTAAGCTGAGAGAAGTAGCCCTTACATACAGGATGCCTGATAAGGTCACACAAGCTCTTCACCTTAAAGGTCTTGATCTCTCGTTCGCCGGAAGAAACCTCTGGCGCCATTTCAAGGATGGCTTCTCTGGGACTGATGTGGAAACAAACACCGATGGTGTCTCCAACGGGAATGCATGGTTCAACTATAGTTTCCCTGCCATGAAGACATATGCCGTAACTCTTAGTATAACCCTTTAACAGAAGTTAAAATGAAAAGGATACTTTTAAAATTCAGCATAATTATTCTGATGTTAACAGCATTGGTATCATGCCAGAAGTGGTTAGATATTGATAATAACCCTAACGCTATAACCGACTCACCGGCTATTAATGAAAGTGTTTATCTTATTGGCGTTGAGTCGGAATGGGCACAGCAGTCCGTTGTCTTCTTTGTGTGGTGGAATGGCATGAAGGACTGGTTGTTGTGGTACGCATCAGACGGCACCCAGGGCTACGAGACAAGATTTGAGATTTCAACCGATTATGGTAGCGAAATATGGAATGCCTATTCTGGTGCCCTAATGCATTCCAACGCCCTATATGAGAAAGCAAAAGAGAGTGGTAACAAGAGATATCAGGGCATTGGCGCTGCTATCTCTGCATGGCACTGGTTCAATATGGCCGATTACTATGACCAGGCTCCTCTCGATGAAGCACTTAAGGGCGCAGAGTTTCAATATCCTAAAGTTGCTCAACTTGTAGATATATACGCACACGCAAACAGTTTGCTTGATGAAGCTATCACTTGCTTTACCAGCAGTGATCCGGGTGACCTTGTTCCTTCATCATCCGAGGATTATATTTACGGTGCTGACTTTGCCAAATGGACTCGTTTCTGCTATTCACTCAAAGCAAGATTCGCAATGAGACTGACCTACCTGCCCGGCAAAACTCCGGCAGGCCAGGCTGACCTTGTGCTTCAGTACCTTGCAAACGGAATGCAGAGCAATGATGATAATTGTATGTGGAGACATCTGGCAAGCCTGCAGTTTGACAGCTATATCTACGAAGAGTCTCTCTACGATTATTCCGCTGCCGGCATGACCCCGTCAGTATACATCGTTGACCTGATGAATGGCCTTCAGGACCCGCGCAGAATGAGCTTCTGGACAGAAGCGGAAGCCGGCGGATATAAGGGCCTACG
>CAYQNT010000092.1:0-10553 GCA_964418865.1 uncultured Rikenella sp. | reverse complement strand
CTGCCCCACGCCCCTTGCCCCCTGCCCCCTGCCCCCTGCTGACCGCTGACTGCTGACTGCTGACTGAGGGCTGCTGACTGAAGGCTGCTGGCTGCTATTCATACTCCTTCGTGATCTTGGTGCCATATCTCTTGTCTCCCAGTTTAAAGGCCTCGGTGATAATGCTCATTTTACCGCCGGACCTGATGAAGTTAAGACATGCTTCAATCTTCGGGGCCATGCTTCCCTTTGAGAACTGATCTTCTTCAAGATATTTCATCGTATCGTTGTAATCGAGAAATTCTTTTATCTCCTGGTCAGGCTTCTTGTAGTTGATGTATACATAAGGTACATCAGTGAGTATATAAAATTCATCGGCACCGATATTTGAGGCCAGCAGTGACGATGCCAGGTCTTTATCTATAACTGCTTCTGCCGACCTTAAATCATTCTTATCATCAAAATATACAGGAACGCCGCCACCACCGGCAGCTATAACAATATTTCCTCTCAGCGCCAGCTCACCTATCAGCTCATGATTCATTATGCCTATAGGCCTTGGAGATGGCACCACCCTGCGATAGCCGCCCTGAACCTTTATCTCCTCTTTGAACACCCATCCCTTGGCACTAGCCAGCTCGTCAGCCTGCTCTTTTGTATATGTTTTCCCCACCCTCTTCTGCGGGTCACCAAAGGCAGGGTCGTCCTTGTCTACCTCAACAGTGGTGATAAGACAGATAACATTCTTTTTTATTCCATGACTGTTAAGTACATTTTTGAACATGCGCTCTATCATGTATCCTATACTCCCCTGTGAATCTGCCACACATACATCTATGGGCATCTGTGCTATGCCGTAGAACTGCTCACCGGCATCATTCCTCATCAGGATATTGCCAACCTGTGGCCCGTTTCCGTGGGTAATGACAAGGTCATAACCCTCCCTGATGAGGAAAACCAGATTCTCGAGAGTATCAGAAGCATTTTGTTCCTGCTCCTCTATAGTGCCCAACTGATCTCCTCTGAGCAGAGCATTCCCTCCTAGCGCTATTACTGCCAGCTTTTTACTCATACCTTCCTCTTAAAAAACATGCGACAAAGCTAAAATAATCCACGAAAATAATTCATACGGAATATTATTCCGTATGATAATTGAGTTATATAGATGCAACGGCTTGCCGTAAGGTATACGTTTTGCATAATTTGTTAAATTTACAGCCAAAAATTATCACGTGAAGACTCGCTCTCTCCCCTTAATTACAATACTCATAATGGTTTTTGTCTTTTCCTCGTGCAGAGGAGACCGACCGTATAAGAATATGAAAGAGGGAGAGATTTATTATAATATTAAATACGTAAGCAATCCCTCTTCACTATCATCCGACCTTCTGCCCAAGGAACTGATAATATCCTTCAAGAATGATCTCATCAGTACAAGTCTCCGGACTCCCATAGGTAACTCGGGAATGACTACTGTGATCAATCCAAAGCAAAACATATATGATACTTACCTCAATATTCTCTCTTTCAAATACTACTTTGAGGGAAGCCAGGATGATTTGCAGCCCGGCTTTGAGGCAATGAGAGGGATCATCATCCACAATACGGGACGCCGTTCAGAGATCTGCGGGTTTAACTGCCTTCAAGCCCAGGTAGATTTCCCTGATAAAAAGATCACACGATATATCTGGTACACCAACGAGATCAAAGCGGAGAATCCCAATGAGATGACTCCATACAGGGGTATTGACGGTGTTCTCATGGACTTCTTTTATATCATGGGTGAGGCTGAGTTGCAGTTTAGTGCTGACGAAGTACTTGTAAAACAGATTCCCGACAAGGAATTTGAAAGAAAGAAGAACTACAGAAAGGTCTCTGCCAAGTTTCTTGATGCGCTTATCCTTAAAATGATTTCGTTTTAAGAGATTCTCCTGCAGGTCTCCCTTTTTTTTTACCTTTGCTCTTCATCTCAGTAACCACTGTTACAGGCGGTATAATAATTCTGATACACGATGGGCAAACAAAAAAAAGGTAACAGTTCTTCATCACACAAAAAGAGCACTGCTGGAAGCTCTTCAGGAGAGAATGCAAGGTTCATTGCCGGACTCATTCTGCTTGTCTTTGCATTGTATATGCTGGTGGTTTTTATCTCCTACGTACTTACAGGGTTTGCTGATCAGGACTCGCTTGGGCATCAGGCAGAAGGCGCTGCGCATGCATATAAGAACTGGGGAGGCAAGTTTGGTTTTCGGCTAGCCCATTACTTTATCTTCGGCGGCTTTGGCCTGGGCTCTTTCTTTTTCCCGTTGATCATAGGAGCTATTGGACTCGCAATGCTGAAGGTCAAATATTTCAAGCTGTGGAAGAATGTGCTTCGCTTTTTGCTGGCCGCCGTGCTTGTATCAGCCATCCTTGGATTTCTGGCAGGGCAATCCACATTCCTCGGTGCCGGACCCGGAGGAGAATTCGGATACACTATCGCCCATTGGCTTAATGAACTGATGGGCAAAGTCGGCACTGGTGCCCTGCTTCTTGTCATCACCATTACCTACCTTATTTTTGCACTCCATATGAGTCCGCAGACTATCCGTAAACCTATTGCCTCAGTTACAAGGGCGGGTGTCTCAGTCCTCTCCGGCGATGGACGCAAGAAAGATATCGTCACTGCGGAAACGAAAATAGCGCCTGAAGATCATTTCCCGACACTGGAAGATGAACCTCTCAGGGCAGACGAAGAAGAGACTGATGATATAGATGACTTCTACAAGCCACCATCAGAGGCTGAAGACAGACCTATTGTGAATGTTATCAACAAGGAGAGAAAGCGGGTAACGGATGAAACTGCAGATGATGAGCTGCCGTCAGACCTCCCCCCTTTCGATCCCAGGCTCTCATTGCCACGGTACAAATTCCCGGCACTGTCGCTGCTGCGCGACTATAGAAGTCCGGGTGCAACAACCCAGGAAGAGGTCAACGCTAACAAGGAGATAATACTCAAGACTCTTGCAGACCACAAGATAACTATCAGGAACATTAGCGCCACCGTGGGACCTACGGTGACACTTTATGAGGTTGTACCGGACAGGGGTGTCAAGATTCACCGTATCAAGTCTCTTGACAATGACATTGCCCTGAGCCTCTCAGCACTGGGTATAAGGATCATTGCTCCAATACCAGGAAGAGGAACGGTTGGCATTGAAGTACCAAATAAAAAACCCGAGACAGTCTCTATGAAGGGGCTGATAGCGTCACAGGCCTTCATTGATTCAAAACTTGAGCTACCGCTGGCGCTGGGACGCACCATTACTAATGATCCATACATCATTGACCTTACAAAGATGCCACACCTGCTGGTTGCAGGGGCAACAGGACAAGGTAAGTCAGTAGGGCTGAATGCCATCATCACTTCACTTCTTTACAAGAAGCACCCGGCAGAGCTTAAGCTGGTACTTATTGACCCGAAAAGAGTTGAGCTGCCGCTCTATTCCAGGATTGAGCGCCACTTCCTTGCCAAGCTGCCTGATGAGGAGGATGCAATTGTGACCGACACAAAGAAGGTTATCAATACCCTCAACTCACTCTGTATTCTCATGGATCACCGTCTCGGGCTGCTGAAACTGTCTCAGACACGAAATATCAGGGAATACAATGACAAGTTCATTGCCCGCAGGCTTAATCCTGAAAAGGGGCACGACTTTATGCCGTACATAGTACTTATTATTGATGAGTTTGCCGACCTCATAATGACTTCGGGCCGTGACATTGAGGCACCGATAGGCAGGCTGGCCCAACTCTCAAGGGCTGTGGGCATACACCTGATTATATCCACCCAGAGGCCATCTGTAAGTATCATCACAGGATTCATCAAGGCTAACTTCCCCTCGCGGATAGCGTTCAGGGTCTTCTCCGGGGTAGACTCACGCACCATCCTTGACAGTACCGGTGCCGACAGGCTGGTAGGCAGAGGTGATGCGCTCATATCTCATGGCGGTGAACCAATTAGGGTACAGTGTGCTTTTATTGATACTCCTGAGATAGAAGAACTCACAGACTATATAGGCTCACAGCAGGGTTATCCCAATGCAATGTATCTACCTGAATATGTAGGAGATGAGGAAGCCGGCAGCGGCAGCGGTGAGGTTGATCTGAAAAAACGCGATCCTCTATTTAATGAAGCTGCCAGGCTCGTTGTGCAGCATCAGCAGGGCTCTACCTCTCTTATCCAGAGAAGAATGCAGCTGGGATACAACCGCGCAGGCCGGATAATCGACCAGCTGGAGGCAGCAAAAATAGTAGGACCCTTCGAAGGAAGCAAGGCCCGGGAGGTGATAGTTCCGGATTCGCAAATTCTGGAACAGATTTTGAAGAGGCTTGATGATGAAACCATTTGAAATGAAAAAAACAGCTCTGATACTGTTGCTTTTTGCTCTCTGCTCTCTGCCCTCCAGCTTAAGCGGGACTGCATCACTTTGCTCCACGCTCCTTGCTCCATGCCCCATGCTCCATGCCCCATGCCCCATGCTCACTGCCACAGCGCAGAAAGATCCGGAGGCTGTCAGGATACTGACGGAGTTCAGCAGGAAGGCACAAGCAGCTCCATCGGTAAGGATCGAATTTGAGACAACGGTGATAGATTCCAAAGAAGATGATGAAACCACAACTACCGGAACAGCTGTCATCTTCGGAGATAATTACAGGGTAATGCTTGCAGACAATATCGTTTTCTCTGACAGCAAAACAGTATGGAGCTATCTTCCCGACGTGAACGAGGTTACAATAACCGAACCCGACCTTGAAGATGAATTATTTATCTCCAGACCCTCTCTTCTGTTTACACTTTACGAGAAGAATTACAAGGTCAGACTGCTGGAAGAAAACTCAAAGGAGTGGGTAGTAGACCTCTACCCTGAGGATATCAAAATTAATCTGGTGCTGATAAGACTAAGAATAGGCAAGACGCTTCATGACCTGAAGTCGGCTGAGTACCGCACAAAAGATGGTATAGACATCACCCTCACGGCTTTAAAATACGATCTCACCTTTCGCCCGGACAAAGGCTACTTTACGTTTAATCCCACAAACTATAAGGGGGTTGAGATTATTGACATGAGATAACAGTGATCAATCAGATGATTGACCATCAGACCTTCAGACCTAAGACCTTTAGACGGAGCGAAGCGACAGACTGCAAGGCAAACATCTTATACTGACAATATAATGATACAGGGCAACATAAAAGTGATAGTGACCGGGATCCTGATACTGATCATCATTTACATGATACTTAAGAGCAGAACTGAGAGAATCAAACGTAAGCGTAAAGACAATCAGTCGAGGTTCAGACGCAACCGCTGATAAATAGAAAAGAACTGTCCTGAATAGAAAAAAGCTGCCCCGAAATGGGCAGCTTTTTTTATTAACAGGTCTCAGGTTAGTTATTAATTTGTCATGAGTCCGTTATAGCTAAGCTCGCTGTCAGGAACCGGCCAGAAATATGACTGGGAAGTTGGCGGTATTGCTGCAACTGTGGCTCCAAGTGGCGCGCATACCTTGCCAGGTATGGTTAGTCCAAGGCGCATCAGGTCCATATTGCGCATACCCTCGCCAAGGAACTCCATGTTCCTTTCAAGAAGAACTGCATCGTAGAAGGCAGTTGCATCAGCAAAATCGGCCAGCGCATAGGCACCTGTAGCCAGAGAGCGTGTTCTGACCGCATTCAGCAGGTCAACAGCTCCCTGGGTCACCACACCGTTTCCACCGCGCACAAGTGCTTCGGCACGGTTCAGAAGAACCTCTGCCCACCTGATAACTGGAACATAATCGGTCCTGGTACTACGGTCTATGTATTTGGTTAGGTAGACCTTTCCGCTAACTGTCGCCATCATCATTTTCCTTGCATCAGTGGCATCCATGGCTGTATAAAGAGACCCTGGACTAGTTATCAGGTAATATGCCTCGTCAGATCCTGACTGGAAGTAGTGCGCCAGAAAGTTCTGCGTCCCTGCATTATTGGAGGAAGTACTAGGCAATGAAAAAATAGATTCTTTTGTCGTATTAGGCGAAGCAAATGTAGCTGCATAATTAGCGTTGAGCGTATGTGCCACACCCGAGGTGGCAGTGAACGGTGCTGCAGCAGGTACAATCTTTGCCGACTCTGTAACCACAGCCCCATAGTTATGCATATGCAGATAGACTCTGGTTTTATAAGCAATGATAGTGTTCTTGTGTATCCTCGTTATATTGAGATAGCTGCTGGTCCCAAGGGTTGATGCAGCCAATAGCTCAGCATCATTCAGATCCTTAAGAATTTGTGCATATACCTGAGCCACGGTACTCGGTGCCATATCATTGCCTTCCCTCGTTTTGTTTGCAATAAGTCTGAGGGGAACACCGCGACTTGCTCCGTTGTCCATATGATAAGGCTTTGAATACATCTGCATCAGGTCAAAATAACACATTGCCCTGATGGCAAGCGCTTCACTTTTGTACTGATTATACTCGGCCTGTGTTACAAAACCCGTTATTTTTCCTTCATCCCAGGCTGCTGTCAGCCCTTCCAGGAAGAGGTTTACAGTATTTACAGTACTATATATTGCGCCCCACAGGTTTTGAACTTCATTTGTGGAACTTATTACAGTATGGTTCCAGGTTGCAAAGCCTGTTACAAGGTTGGAACTCTTAGGCAGGAAGTTATCGGCTCTGATATCATTATAGACCAGGAACCTTCCTCCCAGATGATTACCACTCTTCAGGGAAGCATACATACCATTAACCTGTGCCTCAATTCTGTCTTTGGTATCAAAGGTATAGAGATCGTAAACCGAGGTAATCGGAACCGGGTTCATCCACTCATCTTTGGTACAACCGGTTATCAACAATATTAACAGTAATATTATTGAACCCTTTAATATATTTTTCATATCTGTTTCACGATTAATTAGTTAAAAGCTTACGTTAACCCCGAATGTAAAGGTCCTTGCCTGTGGGGCAGTGTTCCTGTCAACACCAGGTGCGAGGTTGGAGTCTGAGTTCGTAGATACTTCAGGGTCAGAGCCAGAATACTTGGTAAAAACATAGGCGTTAAAAACCTGCCCATAAACCCTGAGCCTTTCAATGTTAAGAACCCCTGGCAGGATATTCTTAAATGTATATCCTGCAGAAATGTTCCTTACCTTCAGATAATCACCTTTTTCAATATTCTCCGTGATGGGGAATGCTGATCCGTTGGATACGTTGTCATTAGCGATCGGTTTCGGGATATTGGTAATGTCACCGGGCTTTTTCCATGCAGTTTCATAAACCTCAACAGAGTTGTTCCACCATCTCTGGTCCCTGGTCCCTGCCTTTGATCCTGAATAAACATAGAAGCCAAATGCATAGGTCAGGTTGAATGCGAGATCTAATCCTCTATATGTCAGGTTATTGTCAATACCTCCGTAGAATTTTGGCAGTGGAGATGCCCATGCTACTGCATCATTGGCAGTGTTCACTGCCGGTGCTACTGTTCCGTCTGACCTGTAGGTCCACTTCATTTCCCCTCCTGCATGGTTATAGAGAATCTCCTTGCCTGCAGCGTTGACAAATATCCTTTGTCCGGTTGCCGGATCTACACCGCGCGTTTCAACAGCCAGCAGGTTACCGACGGACTTACCCACCAAAGTAATGTTGGTTGTCTCCAGATCACCGGTCGAAGTCCTGATCTCATCAACACCCGGAGCGAGCTCGGTAACTTCATTCTTCAGCGCTGTAAAGTTGAAGTTGGTTGTCCAGCTGAAATTGGTCTTTGCAATATTGTAACTGGTCAGAGTGAACTCAAAACCTTTATTGTACATTGACCCTACGTTTGCAGGTATGGAGTTGCCAGGAATACCTTTTGACGGCGACTGAGGAACGTCAAGGATTAGGTGGTTTATGTCATTATAGAAATAGTTGAGATCAGCCTGCAGCCTGTCATTAAGCAGGCCAAAACTGAGTCCTACATCATACTTGTCACTTGTCTCCCATTTAAGATCAGCATTGCCTGCCTGTGAGAAGTAGAGTGTTGGGTCTTCGCCGTAGAGGCTAAAACTGTAAAGGAACAGAGAGCTGTAGTTACCGATGCCGAACATGTTGCCTACGCGTCCGTAGCTAAGTTTCAGCCTCATATCAGAAAAAACATCATTCAGGCTGGAGTTGGCGATAAAGCCTTCGTTGGAGATGTTCCACATGACGGATACGCCACCGAAGTTACCCCATTTATTATCCTTTGAAAGACCGCTGTAACCATCACGACGGAAGCTTCCCTCAAGATAGTATTTCTTATCCCAGTTGGCAGTAATACGGCCGAAATATGAGCTGTAGAAGTTTTCGCCATACCCTCCGCCGGGCACCGCATAAGGCGTAGTCCATGGTCCGGCAAATGTTTCAAACAATGGATCAGAAACCCCAGTTTTTGTAGCGTTCCAGCTTCTGCCCACTGTTCTCTGAGATTCAAGTCCGGCCAGCAGACTGATGTTCATTTTGTCCATCAGTGTCTTGGTATAGTTGGCAGTGTTGGTCCATGTCCACCTCTTGTCCTTGCCAGTCCAGTTGTAGGCATAACCATCATAACCGTAGCCGTCACCTCCAATAGGACTCCAGAATGTCGTTGTCTCCCTTGCCAGGTTATCCATGCCGTAGACTGTCTTGAGCTGCAGACCCTTGAGGGGCTCCAGCGTGGCTGATATCGTGGCCAGTAACCTGTCTGATTCTGTCGTGTGTCTATTGGTCTCCATTATCTGACCAGGGTTATGATAACCAAGCCCAGCTGCCAGTCCTGTTCCCATACCGCCGATTCCGCTACCGGAAAGGTTCCATGAACCATCATTGAGTTTCGGGCCGATTATCGGAGGAAGAACAAATGCGAGGCGCGCAGCACCTGCCGTCGAGAAGTTTGATCCGGTATTCGGTGATTCGGTATAACCGTTTGTATAGGCAATGTTGGCACCAATGGAGAAATACTTGTTGACCTTGTGATCGACGTTCATCCTGGCGTTCTGTCTGGTATAGAAGTTCTGCTTCACCATACCCTCCTGATCGGTGTAACCAACAGAAAGGAAGTACGATGTTGTGGGCGATGAACCTGATACAGTTATTGCATGGCTTTGCTGGAAGCCTTTCTGGTAGACATAGTCTGCCCAGTTGGTATCGATGGGCTTGCCGTTAGCATCATTGACCGAATGTAGTACGAGGGATGAGCCTGCATTGGCATATGCAAGGTTCTTAGCTGCCAGATATTGCTCGGCATTCATCAGGTCGAAGAGTCTGTAGGGCTCGGTCCAGCCGGCAAATCCGTCATAGGTGATCTTGGTTTTGCCGCCTGCGCCATGCTTTGTTGTAATAAGAATGACTCCGTTAGCAGCACGTGAACCGTAAAGAGCCGTTGCTGATGCGTCCTTCAGTATCTCCATCGACTGAATATCTGAAGGGTTGATGTCAGCAAGTGAGTTTTGTATTGCTGTACCGCCAATGTTGCCTGTAAACACAGGTACACCGTCAACAACTATAAGCGGGTTTGAACTTGATGTGATCGAGTTGAAACCCCTGATACGGATTACTGGTGGGTTGTTAAGTACACCGTTGGGCAGGGTAATGGATACACCTGCGGCTTTTCCGGCAAGAGCCTGATCAAAGCTCTGAAGGTTCATCTTGGCAATGTCACCACCAGAAACGCTCGATATAGCTCCGGCTACATCACGCTTCTGCGCTGTTCCGTATGCCACAACAACAACCTCATCCACATTGAACATGTCTTGCTTAAGAATAACGTCAATCCTGTTCCTTCCTTCAATGGCCTGCTCCTGCGTTACATAACCAATAAAGCTGAACACCAAAGTTTTTGAAGTAGATGGCACCTGAATAGAATAATTTCCGTCAGGTCCGGTAATTGTCCCAAGGGTAGTCCCCTTTACTGTCACAAAGACACCTGGAAGTTCTGATCCATCGTCAGAACTCGTTATTGTGCCTGTGACCAGTGTCGTCTGCGCCATGACAAGAAAACCTGTCATTAGCAGCAATGAAAAGAGCAAAAAGATCTTTTTCATAGATTAATGGTTTAGGTTAATTAAGGCTTATTGTGAAATAGCTCACAAGCGCAAATATAACAAAATTTAACAATTTCAAACGTTTGCGGTACTTTTTCGCCACGGACCATCTATCCTGCCATATTCACAAGTTTCTCTTCCAAAACTTCTGCCTTCTGGTCAATATCCCGCTCTTCAGATAATAGCATGTCAGTAAAATTTCTGTCTTTCAATTCTTTAACATTGATACGAACATTCAGGAAGGCTCCCCTGATACAAGCTCTTGTTGCTAGAACGCCTACAGCCGCATCAGTAACCGAATTTGGATTACCTTTCTCTATAATCTCAGCCAGCAAGTCAAAACTTCTGTAAGCTGAGCTAAGATATACTTGCCTTGATTCATGGATTGATGCTTTTCTCAAAGCAAAAATCTGGTTTTTCAATTCAAATCGTCACGCTCAAAAAAAATGCTGCAAATGTATAATACTCCCCGAAAATCGGACCACTGGTTAAGTTGAATATATTAGAATTAAA
>CAYQNT010000091.1:0-10716 GCA_964418865.1 uncultured Rikenella sp. | reverse complement strand
CCCATATTTTTAATTAGTTATTTTAACACAGTTATAGACCATAGTAGATAACTGAATCTCACTGAATGAGAAATCAAACTGCCCAAATCTCAAATCCCAAATGCTCTGGTAACACTCTGCGGCTAATCAATCTATACTAAATGAAGACATTACTGACAGGAAAAACAAGGGAGGTAATCATTGATACCGATGGCCCTGTGGTCATTATCGGCGAATGCATCAACCCTACCAGAAGAAAAAAGCTTACCTCAACACTGCAGGCTAACGATTTCAGCCATATGATTACACTGGCAAAATCGCAGATTGATGCCATGGCTGACGTGCTCGATGTAAATGTTGGTTACCCGGGGGTGATCGATGAGGTGCTTCTCCCTGAGGCTGTCATAGCCCTTCAGGATAATTTTGACATACCTCTCTGCCTTGACTCTCCAAATCCGGCAGCCATAGAGGCTGCCCTTAAGGTGGCAAAGGGCAAATGTCTTATAAACTCAGTTAGTGCTACCGAAGAGTCTTTACGTAGACTCCTGCCCGTAGCCAAAGAATATGGTGCTGCCATTATCGGTCTCGCTCTCGATGATGACGGCATAAGCAGTGACCCGGAGAAACGGCTGAGGATAGCGGCAAAGATCATTGAGCGGGCTCTCCGTATCGGCATAAAGCAGGAAGATGTAATAATTGATCCTATTGTAATGGTCATTAGCAGCAACCCCAACGCCTGCATGATAACCCTGGAAACTATAAGGCTGGTCCATGAGAGGCTGGGGCATAATATTACGCTGGGTGCCAGTGATATCTCATTCGGCCTCCCTAACAGGGAGTCTATCAACAACGCTTTTATGGCCATGTCAATAATGTGCGGCCTAACATGCCCTATTGCCAATCCCGAAAAGATATCCGGACTGGTACGTGCGGCAGACCTTATTCTGGCAAGGGATGCTTACGCAGTCCGATTTATTGAACATTATCATACAACCCAACAGCCCTAATCAGGTTCACCTATCCTTTCAGGACCTTCTCCCCGTACCGATGCACCTCTGAAAGGCCTGGCCAGAGGGTCATGATAGTCTTACAGGGGCGGAATGTCTCCTGATGCTACTACAGAAAATTTCCGTACATTTATCTCGACAGTGAGAGAAATCACTTAAAAAAACCATATGTTATTATTGGGTATTGACCTCGGCAGCTCGTCAGTAAAGGTCTCTGTTGTTGACGGAGAGACCGGCAGAGCTATTTCATCATCTTCATATCCGGCTTCTGAGATGGAGATCTCGGTACCAAAGCCCGGATGGGCTGAGCAGGATCCGGAGGTATGGTGGAAGAACCTCACCCTGGCCCTGGCTGCCTGCCTGAAAACAGTGGGAGTAAGGAAAAAAGATATCGGCGCTATAGGTATATCATACCAGATGCACGGCCTGGTTACGGTTGACAGCAACATGAATGTTTTACGTCCTTCGATCATATGGTGTGACAGCAGAGCAGTGGAAACCGGGCAGAAGGCCTTTGAGAAGATAGGAAAGGATTTCTGCCTCCATCACCTTCTCAACTCCCCGGGTAACTTCACAGCATCAAAACTGGCTTGGGTCAGAGAGAACGAACCTGCTGTATATAAACGTATATATAAGATCATGCTTCCGGGCGATTACCTGGCCATGAGATTAACTGATGAGATAAAAACCTCATACACCGGACTCTCTGAAGGTATCTTCTGGGATTTCATGAGGAATGAGATATCGGACGAGCTCCTTGATTATTTTAAGATAGACCCTGAACTATTGGCTGAACCGGTGAAGTCGTTCGCTATCCAGGGCAGACTTACGAGTGCAATGGCTGAGGAACTGGGATTGCCAGCAGGAATACCCGTATCATACAGGGCCGGCGATCAGCCTAACAATGCCCTGTCTCTTAATGTCTTACAGCCTGGAGAGGTGGCCGCCACAGCCGGCACTTCAGGTGTTATATACGGTGTCACTGACAAGACGCAGTTTGATCCCATGTCACGCATTAATACATTCCTTCATGTCAACCATACCGAGCGTAACACACGCCTGGGGGTACTCCTCTGCATAAATGGTACCGGAATACTTAACTCGTGGCTCAAAAAGAACACCGGGTCGGGACTGACATATCCTGAGATGAATGACATGGCTGCCGGTATAGAGCCAGGCAGCGACGGGCTCTTTATACTTCCCTTCGGCAATGGTGCCGAGAGAATGTTTCAGAATAGTTACACGGGAGCTTCGGTGCACGGTCTGAACTTCAACGTTCATCGTCAGGGACATCTCTACCGCGCTGCGCAGGAAGCCATCGCTTACTCATTCCGCTTCGGGATGGAGATAATGAAGGAGACAGGAATCACCCCGACAGTTATCAGGGCAGGCGAGTCAAACCTTTTTTGCAGCAAGGTGTTCAGAGATGTGCTTTCAAGTCTTACCTCAACGGTTATCACCCTCTACAATACTGACGGTTCAATTGGTGCTGCGCGGGGTGCGGGTATTGGTTGCGGTTATTACAACTCAGAGGAGGACGCATTCAGTGGACTGGAGATCACAGGATCAAGCGAGCCTGATAATGCGCTGACAATGATCTACAACGATAAATATATGGAGTGGCTTGATATTCTTGATGATCAATTATATGAATAAAGATAATGTGATGGTAAAGAAGAGTAGCAGGGAGATCTTCCCAACTATAGGGAAGATTAAGTTCGAAGGGCGGGATTCAAAGAATCCGCTTGCTTTTAAATGGTATGACCCCGAAGCGATGGTGGGAGGCAGGAAGATGAAAGATATCCTTCGTTTTGCCATAGCTTACTGGCATTCGTTCTGCGGTGATGGAACTGACACTTTTGGAGCAAAGACAAGAGATTTTCCATATGATGGACTGGAGGGTGATGACCGGATAAAGGTCAAACTTGACATGGCGTTTGAGTTCTTCACTAAGATCGGAGCTCCGTTCTATTGCTTTCATGATACTGACCTTGTAGGTGACGGTTCGGTATTTGATATTGAGAAGCGTCTTGAGAAGTGGGTTCCGGTGATTACGGCAAGACAAAAGGAGACCGGCATGCAGCTTCTATGGGGCACTGCCAATCTCTTCGGCAATCCGCGTTATATGAACGGCGCTGCCACCAACCCTGATTTCAATGTAGTCACCAATGCTGCCGTGCAGCTGAAGAATGCTATTGACGCCACCATTGCCCTGGGCGGACATGGATATGTCTTCTGGGGCGGACGTGAGGGCTATCTCTCACTGCACAACACAGATATGAAGCGTGAGGTTGACCATCTGGCCATGATGCTTACCCTGGCACGTGATTATGGTCGCAGTCAGGGATTCAAAGGTACCTTCTACATAGAGCCCAAACCAATGGAGCCCACAAAGCACCAGTATGACTTTGATGCTGCAACCACGGCTGGCTTCCTGCGTCACTACGGTCTTGACAAAGACTTCAAGCTCAATGTGGAGGTCAACCACGCCACGCTTGCAGGGCATTCCTTTCAGCATGACCTTCAGACGGCCGCTGATGCCGGTATGCTGGGCAGCATTGATGCCAACAAGGGTGACAGTCAGAATGGATGGGATACGGATGAGTTCCCCACAAACATCAACGAGGTCACAGAAGCCATGCTTGTCATACTTATGGCTGGCGGCTTCACCACGGGTGGCATTAACTTTGACGCTCATATAAGACGTAACTCAACTGATCCGGAAGATCTGTTCATAGCTCATATCAACGGCATGGATACGTTTGCCAGAGGACTGGTTATAGCTGACCGTATCATTAAGGAATCAGATTATCTGAAGCTGCGTAAGGAAAGATATGCTTCATTTGCCAAGGGCAATGGTGAACTCTATGAGAAGGGTAAGCTGACACTTGAAGATCTGCGTGCTCTGGCCATGGAAAGCGGCGAGCCGAAAAAGATAAGTGGCCGGCAAGAGCTTTATGAGCAACTCATAAACATGTATATCATCTGATTTCCCATGACTGTCTTCACATTAGGCCTCTGGGGTGGGAGACCGTAGTGCCGGCTATCATAGAAAAGGCGAAGCTATAGTGGTATAAAAAGAGAGAGGCAGGCCTGCTGGCCTGCCTCTCCGGTATATGTTCAGACAATTATCACCTCTTTTTTGTCCCGGATGGCCTGAAATGCTTCATATGAGGCGCGTATCTCGTAGCTGGAGCTCAATCTCTCACGCACCATGGCCATATCTTCTGCCGGAGCAGGTGCTACACTGCTGACCAGAAACATGTATACTCCGTTATTGCCTTCAACAGGTTTTGACAATTTATCAGCTTCGGAGGCCGATGCTGCTGCTATCAGTCCTGGCTCAATGCCTGCCCCAGGCACTGAATATGACCTGAAGTTGATGCCACTGGCATCCTGTAGGGTGGTGCTGTATTTAGAAGCAATATCATAGAGTGTTTTTCCTTCAGCTGCCAGCTTTTTCATCTCGGCCTCAATGATCTCTGCCTTCTTCTTCTTTGCGAGGATAAACCGTATGTCAGATGTAACAGCCTCTACGGGAGCTATTCCCTCTTCCTGTGCGCGTGAGCAATAAGCCACCACATACATATCAGGAAGCTCAAATACTGCCTGGCTGCTGTTGTCAAGGACAATCTGGCCTGCCTTACTGTTCTGAAAGAGAGCCATCACCAGTGTTCTCGCCTGTGTCAGTCCCGGTAGCTCCTTCTGGTCAGGGGTGACGTTCATAGCAAGTTTCTTGTTGAGATTATTCTCAGCCACGCTCTTGTTGAACTTCTCATATGTCTCATTGTTGCCGGCAAATTGTAATGCCTCGGCATAAATGCGCTGTGTGGTCGGGTTGCTTGGCATGACCAGGCGGTCAACTATGCCGATGTCATATTTTTTTACCCTGCGGCTCTGATCAATAATCTTTATGATATGCAGGCCATAGGTGGTCTCTACGGTCACCAGGTCTCCCTTTTTCCCGCTGAAGCAAGCATTATTGAAAGGGGTGATCATCATACCTTCTCTGAACCAGCCGAGATCACCACCTATCTGGGCTGACCCCTGATCATCAGAGTTGGCCATTGCCAGCAGATTGAAATCGATACCTGACTTTACAAGAGCAATGAGACTGTCGGCTTCCTTCTTGGCCTGTGAAATGTTTCTTCCTGCATTGGGAGAGAGCAGAATGTGAGCTGCCCTGACAGAATCGGGCCGTTCAGCTATGTCAATAATGCGTGCCAGCTTATAAGCACCATCTTCAAGATAAGGCCCTATCACCTCAGATCTGTCGCCTGATGCCGCCAGCTCACGGAGGTTCAACGGAAGCTCTTCAATTGTTTTGTATATGCTTGTGTGGCGTGTGTCAGCAGTGAGGTTGAGGTACTGAATGATGTCTGTGGCAGCGGTAAATTGCTCCTTCTCTTTGATGGCCCACGTTTCAGCATCCTGCATATCAGCTTCGGAGGGGGCAATATCAAATACCAGGTATTCCATGTCCCTCTGAGCTGTACGCTTATAATTCTGTTTGTGCTTCTCGTAATACTTCTTTATCTCTTCAGGGCTTACTTTTACCAAACTATCAGATATGGCGGCATAGTTGCGTGAGATATAGCTGAAACTGACGGTGTTGTCGGTAAGGCTGTTCTCATACTCTGACTGTTTGCCTGTCACATAAAGCCCTTTTGAAATAAGGTTCACCAGCTTGGTGTTCAGCCTGTCATTGATGATCTGGTCCTCAAAAAAGAGCCAGTAATTTTTTGTGGCTTCATCAGTCTCGGTAGCCTTCAGGAAGTTGACCAGAAATGATGAATTAAAGGCACCGGTTGCAGGGTCGCTGAAAAGCTGTCTCACTATTGGGTGAGGATTATCGCCGAAAACAAGCATCTCCACTTCGTCAGGGCTTACATCCAGACCGGTCTTCTTATAGGTCTTGTCCATCAGTTTTTCTGAGAGCATCTGCTGCCATACCTGCTCCCTGAGGCTCTGCATCATCTCATCATTAACCTCGTTTGTGCCGGACATCTTATATATCTCCACCAGGTCCTGCACCCTGGTTTCAAAGTCCTGATATGTTATAGCTTCACCGTCAATCAGGGCAAGCTGATAATATTTGCTTGCCTTGCGGCGCTGAGCATTATTGCTTCCGAAAAAGTCGCTAACAATAAAGAGAAGCAACGAAACCCCGATCACGACTGCCACCAGCGGGCCCGCTTTCTCTCTCAAAGTCTGAAGAACTGCCATTTGAAAACTAATTAATAGTGAATCTGCCTATTGAAAAATATAGGCGACAAATATAACAAAAAACAGTTAAACAAAAGGACACAGAGCTTTTCACATTTTATTTAACGGCGAGCAGTATGATAAATCTCATTTTTATTATATACTCTCCGGTAAGTTAATATCTTGTAATTGCCAAAAAAGTTGAATTATGTCAAGAAACCTACGAGGGCTTTCTGCGCGAAGAGGCCTTAATGAGAGTCTTTATGAAGAGATTGTGAGAGCTGCCGGCGGCTCTAAGGATGAGAGACTTAAAGCTGTTGACGGCGAATTTATGACAGGCAGGGCTGCCCTCATGGGGGCAGATACTTTTTATGATTTTCTCTACCCTGACCACCTTGGGAAGAAGGTGTTTGTCTGTGACGGTACAGCCTGTCTCACCTCCGGGAAGCAGGAAAGTCTGAAGAAAACGCTTCTGGAGCGTTTCTCCGGTGATGAGATCGGCACCGTGACCTGCCTTGGTCATTGTCATTCTAACGATGCCTTCATGATCAATGGTGAGATTCATGTGATTGACGAGGAGAGTGATATTCCTGAATTGAAAACTTATACTAATGCCGAACGCCCTGCACTGCTGGGAGTGCCGGATGATATTGGGCATTATTATTCTCTGGCAAAGAGATGGTCTCCTGATATCCCCGCTGCTTTGAAGGAGATTGAGCTGTCAGGTCTCAGAGGCCGCGGCGGTGCCGGTTTCCCGTTTCATCTGAAGTTGAGATCTGCGCATGATACCGGAAATGAACAGAAATATATAGTATGCAATGCCGACGAGGGTGACCCCGGCGCTTTCTCTGACAAATGGCTCCTTGAAGAGCGCCCACATGCGATTCTCTTCGGGATGGTTATGACCGGTCTTATCGCCGGGGCAGACACCGGTGTGATTTATATCCGGGGTGAGTATCCTCTGGCTGTGAAGAGGATGAGGGCGGCTGTCAGGGCGATTGAAGAAAAAGGTATCATTGATAGTCATGACGGCGAGGGTGAGTACCACTTCCGTTTTCATGTGGTAGAGGGGTCCGGGGCATACATATGCGGCGAGGAGACCTCTCTGCTCAACTCCCTTGAAGGGCTCAGGCCTGAGGTGCGCACCCGCCCACCCTTCCCTGCCATGTATGGCCTCTTCGGTAAGCCCACGGTGCTGAGCAATGTTGAGACATTTGTTAACATACATTATATCCTTGACCAGGGTGCCTCAGTGTGGGCCGCCATGGGAACCGGCAAGTCACCCGGCTCTAAGCTTGTGTCACTTGATGGTGCCTTCAACAACCCGGGGCTCATTGAGGCCAGGATGGGGACACCTATGAGGACCATCATTGATGAGTTGGGGGGAGGAACAAAATATCCTGTCAAGGCATTCCAGATAGGAGGGCCACTGGGAGGGCTGGTGCCGGCATCAAAAATCTATGACCTGACACTCGACTTTGAATCATTTGCTTCGGCAGGCTTCCTGCTGGGACATGCAGGCATTGTGTCAGTGCCCACAGACTTTCCAATGATAAAACTGATGGAGCACCTGTTCGAGTTCACTATGAAGGAGTCATGCGGTAAATGTTTCCCATGCCGCATCGGATCGGTACGTGGGTTTGAGTTATTGTCATCAACAGCAGGCAAGGGAGAGAAGATCAACAGACAGCTCTTTGATGATCTTCTGGAGACGATGCAGCTCGGATCACTCTGCTCCCTGGGAGGTGGATTGCCCCTGCCTATACAAAACGCACTGCAGTATTTCAGTGAAGAGCTTGATGATTTCTTCACAACAAAAGAGAGATAGTGATGGAAAATATAGCATATATTGACAACAGGCCATACCCGCTGGTAGCCGGCGAAACAATACTGGAGTTCGTTCGCAGGAACACGGGACGGGAGGTGATACCAACATTATGCCAGTCAGATAACCTCGAAAATTACGGGTCATGCCGGATATGTTCGGTTGAGGTGGCAATGAAACCGGACGGGCCGACAAAGGTCATGGCATCATGCCATTCACCAGCAGCACCGGGGTACTATATCTATCCCTCCACAGACAAGATAAAGAGGCTGCGGAAGAATATTCTTGAACTCGTGCTTTCAGAATACCCGCCTGATAGACTGACGCCTGAGCCGGGCATGATCATGACAGAGTTTCAGAGAGTGGTGGCTGACGCCGGCAATCCTGAAGTGCGGTACCGCCGCCTGGTGACTGAAGTTGATAAAGACAGGAGTCATCCGTATATATGGTCAGACCTCACCGAGTGTATCAAATGTTACAAGTGTGTCAGGGCATGCGATGAGCTTCAGGCTGAACATGTGCTTGGTATCAACGGAAGAGCGTTCCACAGCAGGATAATTAAAGGGTATGACCAGTCATTCCGTGATTCTCCCTGTGTGTCATGCGGAGCCTGTGTCCAGACCTGTCCCACGAACGCCTTGTCAGACAGATACTCAACAAAGACACTGGATGCTGATTATATAGTAAGAACCACATGCACATACTGCGGTGTAGGCTGTAACCTCGATGTCAAGGTTATTGACGGCATCGTCCGGGGGATACAGGCGCCACTTGACGGGGCAACAAACAGGGGGCATACCTGCCTAAAGGGCAGATATGCCTTTGAATTCTATAACCATCCTGACAGACTCCGTTCACCGCTGATAAAGAAGAACGGTGTCCACGTTGAAGTTTCATGGGACGAGGCGTATGATTATGCGGCACGCAGATTCAAGGAGATAAAAGAGAAATACGGTCCGGATGCGCTTGCAGGCATCTCGTCAGCACGCTGTACCAATGAGGAAAACTACCTGATGCAGAAGTTTTTCAGGATCGTTATCGGCACCAATAACATTGACGGCTGTGCACGGGTTTGCCATGCTCCCACGGCCATGGGCATGCAGTGGGCTTATGGTACCGGGGCAGCTACCAATTCAATAGATGAACTGTACAAGACCGAATGCATACTGGTCATAGGAGCTAATCCGTTGGCAGCCCATCCTGTAACAGGCGCACGTATCAGGGCCATAGTAGAAGCCGGCATACCCCTGATTGTTATTGACCCGCTGAAGATAGGCCTGGCCAGACTGGCGAAATATCATCTCCAGATAAACCCAGGTACGAACGTTGTCATACTGAATATGTTCGCATACTATCTTTTATCGGAAGGTCTTATTGATGATGAATTTATTAACGCACGGACAGAAGGATGGGAAGATTTCAGGCGTTATCTTCTGGCGCTTGATATTGATGAGCATGAGAGGTTATGTGGCGTCGATCGCGAGCTGGTGAGAGCTGCAGCCATAGAGTACGGCACTGCAAATCTAGCTATGGAGTTTCATGGACTGGGTGTAACGGAGCACTGGCAGGCTACAAAAGCTATTACCCTCATATCCAATATCGCCATGATGACAGGCAATATCGGCAAAGCAGGTTCCGGTGTCAATCCGCTCCGCGGCCAGAATAATGTTCAGGGCGCAGCAGACATGGGCATACAGCCTCATCAGGGAGCAGGATACCTTGATGTGACTGACCCAATCAATATCCAGACCTATAATTCGTACTATGGCGCAGAGCATCCGTCAAAACCCGGATTGCGTATACCGGAGATGTTTGCGGCCGCCAGCAGCGGTGCGCTGAAGGCACTATGGATTATGGGAGAAGATATCCTCCAGACAGACCCAAATACCTGTCATGTGCGCACCTCGTTGCAGGGACTTGATTTTATGGTTGTCCAGGAGATATTTATGACCGAGACTTCCCGTATGGCTGATGTTGTCTTTCCGGCCTCCTCTTTTCTTGAGAAGGAGGGAACCTTTACCAACGGAGAACGAAGGATACAGAAGGTACAGAAGGTGGTGGAGCCGCTCAGTGGCACTAAGCCTGACGGACAGATAGTGGTTGACATGATGAACCATATGGGCTACAGCCAGCAGGGCTATACAGCAGATATCATACTGAAGGAGATAGCTGGTATTGTACCATTCTTTAAAGGTGTAAGATGGAATGAGCTGGGTGACAATGGCAAACAGTGGCCTGTAAAAGAAGACGGAACCGATACGCAGATCCTTCATACTGAGACCTTCAAGCGGGGAAAGGGTAAATTCCATTCCTGGGACTTTGACCTCTCGCCGGAACTTAGCGAAAATGCCGGGCACTACCCCTTTATTCTTACAACAGGCAGGCTTCTTGAGCATTACAACAGCGGCACCATGACCAGGCGTACCCCAAACAAAGAGCTGGTAACGGAAGATATTCTGTATGTGAATCCGCATGATGCTGAGGCCAAGGGGGTGGTCAGCGACGATTATGTCAGGATATTCTCAGCAAGGGGGGTAACCACCATGAAGGTACTGGTAACCGATGTTGTCAAGCCCGGCGTGATATATACCACGTTTCATTTTCCTGAGGCAGCTATCAACTACCTCACCAGCGGCATCGGTGATGAGTACACCATGACTCCGGAGTATAAAGTTGTGGCTGTTGATTTTGAGAAATCCA
>CAYQNT010000090.1:0-10997 GCA_964418865.1 uncultured Rikenella sp. | reverse complement strand
AACACTGACTCAAAGATCACTGCCTCTGCACAGGGTCTTTTTATGCTGATGACTAACGGTATAGGCGCCGTGCTTGGAAATATCGTTGCTGGGCAGGCAATCAAAAAGTGGTTTGAAGACCCGGCAAGTCTCGTCAAAGACTGGCCGGGCATTTGGATATCCTTCGCAGGTTATGCCCTGGTGGTGGCAATACTGTTCGCTATATTGTTCAAGCATAAGCATGTGCCTGAAGAAACGACATATGCCGGTCACTGATATTCTGCTTTGATTATCCGAGGAGAATCAGGCTCACACCGATGACTATCATGCCGCTGACAAGGCCATAAATAGCTACATGGTGTTTGCCGTACTTGTGAGCTGCAGGCAGCAGCTCATCAAAGGCAATATAGACCATTATGCCTGCTATTATCGCAAAGACGTATGCAAGGCTCACCTCAGAATTGAAGAGGGTAAGAATAAAATAACCAGCCACGGCTCCAATCGGTTCGGAGAAACCTGACATTACTGACCACCAGAGTGCCTTGCGTCTTGATCCGGTTGCATAATATACAGGTACAGATACTGCTATTCCTTCCGGAATATTGTGGATGGCTATTGCTATTGCGATACTGATTCCCAGAGTCACGTCCGTAGCTGCCGTCATGAAGGTGGCTATACCTTCAGGGAAGTTATGTATCCCTATGGCAATAGCTGTAAATATACCTACCCGCATAAGCTTCTGGTCCCTGACCCCTGGCCTGCCATGGTTCTGTCTCCGAACCTTGCGCCCGGTCATACCAGAGCCTCTCAACTCAAGATGCATCTGTTCCACCCTTTTTATTTCATGGGGGTTACCCTCAGAGGGAAGTATCATGTCTATCATTGCTGACAATCCTATCCCTCCAATAAACGAGATGAAGGTCAGCCATGCCGCAGTGACTGTAGGGTAGAATAATTTCATCAGCTGGCCTGCCTGCGGGAGCATCTCCGTGAACGAGATAAATATCATGACACCGGCTGAGAAGCCAAGAGAGAAGGCAAGGAAGGTGGTTTTAGTACGTTTGGCAAAGAAGGCAATAAGCCCTCCTATCCCGGTAGCAAGGCCTGCCAAGAGTGTTAATATAAAGGCAAATAGGAACCGGGAGGCATCCATCCAGACTGTTATTTAGATTCATTATAAATTGCAAAATTATAATAATCAATGGAAAAACAACACGAGGTCGCTTTTACCTGATAAAAAAGCTCTTAATTAGTGACTGCTTATGAAGATGAACCTCTGGGATTACTACAGGATACTTGGAATACGGCAGGGTGCTTCTGATGATGAGATCAGGAAAGCATACCGCAGAAAGGCCATGGAGTATCATCCTGACCGCAACCATTCGGATGGTGCGCATGAGGCATTTGTCAGGATCACAGAGGCTTACGAGTATCTTACTTCACATCCGGGCAGCAGGAACATCACTGAAGAGGAGGCCAGAAAGAACTACCAGGCCTGGGTAGACTACCGGCAGGCGGAAGCAAGAAAGAGGGCTGAGGAGTATGCAAAGTCAACTTACTCAGCATTTAAAAAGAGTCCAATCTACCAGAGCACTACGGTCATTGACGGTACGATGGTATTCCTTGGGCTGACGTTAGCTGTTGGTGTGATTCTTATGCCCATATTCGGCTACAGTCACCGCATGAAGGTGGCACTTAGTCCGAGTGATGAGCCCTCACTTGCAATAGCTGTTGTCACCCTCATAGGCGGAATTGTCTATCTGTCAATCTCATTTCTGCACCTCAGTGCCTGGCTTGCCCAGCAGAAAAAAAGGAAACAAAAGAAAAATGTCACATAGAAGAAAGATAAGAAACCCCTTTAGTGCGGGCCAGAACATGTGTTTCGGATGCGGGCCTAACAATCCTGCCGGTCTGAAACTGACATTTGAGGAAGATGATGAGAGGCTGTATGCCTCGTGGGTCCCTTCACCCCACTTTCAGGGTTATATTAACGTGCTTCACGGAGGCATCATTGCCACACTCCTTGATGAGGCAGCGGCATGGTGCCTATATGTCAAGGCCGGCACATCAGGGGTCACTTCATCAATGACCGTAAGATACCTTAAGCCTGTTCACCTCAGCAAAGGTACCGTGACTGTTGAAGCATGCATCATAAGCCGTGAAGAAAAAAGTGCAAGGTTTACCGCCTCACTCTATGACGGTGAAGGGAGGCTATGTGCCGAAGCTGACCTTGATTATTTCCTATATCCCGAGAGTATAGCAAGAAGCCGCTATTACTATCCGGGCAGGGATGCTTTTTACTTCCCGGAGAGCTGACGTGCACGTGCCACCGGCACCGCGCTCTGGTCAGTGAACTCCGATCTGAGGTACTTATAATACCCTGTAATGCCTATCATTGCTGCGTTGTCAGTAGTGTACCGAAGCTCCGGCAAAAATAAGTTCCACCGCCTTCTCTGTGCCACCATCTCCACTGCCTGTCTGAGGCCCGCGTTTGCCGAGACACCTCCTGCCAGGCCAATCTCTGTAATACCTGTCTCCTTTGATGCTCTCACCAGTTTGCCGATCAGTATCTCAGTTATAGTCCGCTGCAGTGATGCTGCAAGGTCATTAAGGTTTTTGCCAATAAAACCCGGATCTTCCGCCACTCTGTCACGCAGGAAATAGAGGAAGCTCGTTTTCAGTCCGGAGAAGCTGAAATTCAGTCCTTGTATCCGTGGTCTGGCGAATTGAAAGGCATCAGGGTTCCCTTCAGATGCCAGCCTGTCAATGACCGGTCCGCCCGGGTAAGGGAGTCCCATCACCTTGGCACACTTGTCAAAGGCCTCTCCTGCAGCATCATCTATTGTGTTCCCTATGAGTTCCATGGAGAGGTGATCACGCATGATGATCAGCTGGGTATGCCCTCCCGATACCAGCAGGCAGAGAAACGGAAAGGCAGGTATACGGTTCTCCCTGCCATGCTCCTTTGCAAAATGTGCCATTACGTGTGCCTGGAGGTGGTTAACCCCAATAAGTGGCAGGTTGCGCACAAGGGCAAAGCCTTTTGCAAACGATGAGCCCACAAGCAATGATCCCAACAAGCCAGGTCCCTGTGTAAAAGCTACAGCACTGACCTCGTCGGCGTTTCTGCCGGCAGCAGACAATGCCTGGTCAACCACTGGAACTATGTTAGCCTGGTGTGCCCTTGATGCCAGCTCAGGCACTACCCCACCGTATGCCTTATGAACATTCTGGTTTGCTATCAGGTTTGAGAGGACAAAGCCATCGCTGATAACCGCAGCAGATGTGTCATCGCAGGATGATTCTATCGCAAGGATCGTGATTCCTGGTGCCATTTTTGTATTACTCTTTTTTATAACTTCGCCTGCGGCGGAAATTGTATCTGAATGGCCAAAATTATTAAAAAAATCGGCAAGGGCCTTCTTATCATAACAGCAGTGCTGATTATGGTACCGGTTATTCTATTTCTGCTTCTTCAGGCTCCACGTGTACAGACCTTTACGGTAAACCAGCTATTGGAGGTCATCTCGCGCAAGACCGGAGCAGATATCTCCGTAGGGAATGTCTCATACGCTTTCTTCAAGAAACTGGTACTTGAGGATGTGCTTTTTGAAGACCAAAACGGTGACACCCTGCTTGCAGTCCGCAATCTCAGCCTGAGGGTGAGGCAAATAAGGCCTTCGGAGAGCGTGTTCAGATTCGGCAGGGCAGATATTTACGGAGCTGATTTCAGACTTATACAAGATACAACCGGTGTCATGAATCTTACACGATATCTCAACAGTCTTCAAACAGATAAGTCGCGTGACACTACAAAGAGAAGCAGCATCAGCTTTAGGGATATTAATCTCTTTGACGGCACCTTCTCTCTTACTGACATGAATGATACTGCCGGTACAGTACAAGGGAGGGTTAACCTGAAAAAGATGAAGCTCATCTCTGTCAATGGAAAAATAAGGGATCTTACTATTATTCCGGACTCTGTCAGCATGGTAATCAGGGGGCTGTCGTTTACCGAGAGCAGTGGCTTTGTCAGCAGGAGCCTTGACATGAGCGCTACGGTGGCAAGCAACAGACTATTCTTTAGAGATGTTGCCCTGCTCACCGATTCAAGTGCCATCTCGGCTGAAAAGTTATTTTTGATACCTGAGGACAGTACATCATGGTCAGATTTCATTCACAAGGTCAGAATGGACTTCCTGTTTAACAGTTCCGTCATTGACGCTTCTGACCTCGCTTACTTTGTCTCTCCACTTAATGGTTTCAATGCAAAGATCAACCTTTCAGGCAGGATAAACGGGACAGTATCGGAGCTTAAAGGGCGTAATATCAAGATTGATTATGCCGACTTCACAAGGCTCAGGTTTGACTTTGACATTTCCGGACTACCACAAATCAGCGAAAGTTATCTTTTTATCGATTTTACTGACATGAGAACCAGTGCACTTGATATTGAAAGATTTGTCATCCCCGGCAAAAAGCCCCTTAAGCTTCCGCCCATCGTTCATGACCTGGGTCTCATATCATACAAAGGAAGCTTCACAGGTTTTACCACAGATTTTGTCTCATTTGGCAGGTTTACAACAGAACGAGGCATTTTCTCAACTGACCTGTCGCTCAGACCTGACGGAAAAAACGCTTTCCGCTTCAAAGGGTTCCTCCGCACAAGCGATGTTGATCTCGGCCATGTCACAAGGAACAGTGAGTTGTTCGGGAGGCTGTCTATGCATGCTGACATTGACGGCTCAATGCAATCATTCAGCCGCCTGTCGGCCAATATAACAGGTGTAATTGACAGCGTGGAAATCAACAAATACCTGTACCGGGATGTAGAGGTAGCCGGTAAGTATGCCGACAAAATATGGGATGGCACCATTAGCATTAATGAAGAGAATATTAGTATGGACCTCATGGGCAGGTTCGATCTTCAGACAAGCATGCCTGTGTTTGATTTTTCCCTTAATCTTGCACTTGCTGATCTTTACGCTCTGAATCTTATCAGGAGCGACTCTGTTTTTAAAGCTTCAGCCCTGCTTACTGCCAACTTCAAGGGCAACAGAGCCGACAATATTGAAGGTGATCTCCGGCTTATCAACTCAAAGCTGCAAAACTCCAATGGCAAGCTGAGCATATACGATTTCCTCATTAACTCGGCAATAGTTAAAGGTAACCCTCTGCTGACGCTTAAGTCTGACTTTGCCAATGCGGAGGTGAGGGGGCCTTATAACCTGGAAGCCATAACGATTACTGTCAGGACTATGCTGGCCCGTCTCTTCCCCTCGAAGTTCAGTCTGCCGGAAATAAAAGCCGGCAAGGAGATGGGTGAGGCCATGTTCACTCTCAATGCCAATATTAAAAAACTTGACAAACTGAACGAGTTTCTGGGAACAGGATTAAGCATCTCTGAGGGTAGTCAGATCACCGGCCAGTTCTGGTCTGACCGTTCGGAGATGATTGCCGGGATGAGATCAGATGCCATAACATACGCGGGTATCAGGCTGGGCATGGTAAATCTCTCAGCTTCGGTCAACAACAGCAAAATGAGTGTTGAGGTTACTGCCGACACGCTACGTTTGCCTGATAAATCAATACTGGGCAATCTGACTATGGAGGCTGAAAGCGCTAAAGACACGATCAATCTCGGTATCAGGTGGGACAACAACGATGGTGGAAAGACCCTTGGTGATTTAAGGGCCAGGGGATTTTTCAGTATTAATGATGTGAACAGGCCGGTATTGACCGTAGGTTTAATCCCTGCAAATTTCACCATAAACCATAAGTTATGGGATATAAGTCCGGCACGTATTGTCATTGACTCTGCCACCTACCACTTTGATAATATACTGATTAGCAGCCGCGCCAACTACATCAGGCTTGACGGAAATCTCTCCCCGCTGCCACAAGACAAGCTGGTGCTCAGTTTTGAGGGTCTCAACATGTCTTATCTCAATAATCTGGGCAGTGACAAGCCAGGCAGACAGGAAGGTCCTGCGCAGATGACGTTTGAAGGCATTATGAAGGGAGATATAAGACTGTCTGATGTTTTTGATAATTTGCTTTTCGAGAGTGACATTGATATCACTGACTTCAAGCTTAATGAGAACAGTTACGGTGTGGTTTCCATAAGGAGCGAGTGGGATCCGCAGAAAAAGGTTGCAGTGATTGATGTGTTCAATGATTACGCCGGCCGCAAGTCACTTGATATTAGCGGCACCTATTCGCCTTCATCAAAGTTAGCAGATATCTCTGTCTCAACCTATGACCTGACTCTTGACATCCTCAATCCTTTTGTCAGTTCCTTTGCATCCAGCCTTCGCGGTGTAGGAACAGGGACGTTAAAGCTACGTGGCAAGCCTAAGGAGCTTGAGCTGACCGGTGCCGTAATGGCCCGTGACGCTTCATTGAAGGTTGACTTCCTGCAGACAAGATACAGCTTCACTGACAGTGTCAGGTTCACTCCCGAAGGCATCATCTTCAGAAATATAAGGATCTATGATGAGAAGAGAAATCAGGGCACTATCAACGGGACTCTCGCACATAACTCATTCAAAGATTTCCGCATCAGCCTCGACATCAATATGGACAAGATGCTGGTACTCAATACCCGTCCCAAAGACAGTGATATCTTCTACGGTACTGCATATGCGTCAGGTTATACCGGCATAAGGGGCAATGAAGAAAAGCTCGTCTTCAACATTTCGGCCAGAACCGCAGCCAACACTGAGTTCTTTATTCCTCTCAACTCCTCAGCCAGTGTGAGTGACTACCCATATATTGTTTTCATTAATCCCGACAAAGAGAGGAAGGATAACGCCATTGCAAACCAGAATATGTTTGACAGGCAGGATAAGAGCAGTAAGATTGAGCTGAATTTTGACCTTGATGTCACGCCTGAGGCAGAGGTTCAGCTTATACTGGATGAGACCTCCGGCGATGTGATCAGAGGCAAGGGTGCAGGAAAGCTTAACATAAACCTCAACTCAAAGGGTGATGTACGAATGGTAGGCGACTATGTGATCAGTGAAGGAGATTACCTGTTCACCCTTGGTAACATACTCAACAAACGTTTCACGGTTGAAGAGGGAGGAACCATTACATGGAACGGTGACATTGATGCTGCTACTCTTAATATCAGAGGTATATACCGTGCAAAGGCTTCACTGTCTGCTATCTTTAATGAGGCGGAGTTTCCGGAGCTGAAAGAAAGACTACCTGTAGAGTGTGTACTCAACCTCTCAGGCAAGCTTCTCAATCCGGGAATTAAGTTTGAAATTATTCTTCCCACGGCTGACGACAGAACCAGGGAATACCTGAGGATGGCTACTGACACCGAGGAGGAGCTGAGCAGGCAGTTCCTCTACCTGCTGGTCATGAATAGCTTCTACCCCGATCCTACTTTCTTTAATGCATCATCGTCAGGTGCAGGAAGCAGCATGATCTCCCCGACAGAAATGCAGGGGGCACAGAACATAGGATTTACAACAACCACAGAGATGTTGTCAAACCAGTTCAGTAACTGGCTGTCGCAGATAAGTAACGACTTTGACATTGGGTTCAACTACCGGCCCGGCAATCTTATCACTAACCAGGAGGTAGAGCTTGCCCTCTCTACTCAGCTGCTGAATGACAAGGTGACACTCAACGGCAACGTTGACGTGGGTGGCCAGAATTCGAACACCAAGTACAGTAATATCAGCGGCGAGTTTACCATAGAGGTTAAGCTGACCGATATGCTGAGGCTTAAGGCGTTCAACCGGTCAAATAACAACCTCTTCTACAAGAGCAACCCTTATACCCAGGGAGTGGGTATCTTTTACAGGCGCGATTTTGATACTCTCAAAGATCTGTTCAACAGGCTTGAAGTGAAGCGGAAGAAAGAGAGAGCCGGTAACGAGGAAAAAGAGGAGCAATAACATTTCAACAACCTCTCTCTTTTATCAACATAGAGATACTTAGAGGAGAGGCTGGCCGTTTTTTTAATAACTTCGCACGATGATATAAAAAAGCGAGTAAAACTGTTAACACTTAAATCACGAACAATGATATTAGCAAGCATTTTATTACAGGGTACTGCAACCGCTGAGCTGGGAAAAGAGGCAACAATGTCACTGGCTGACCTGTATTTCGCCGGGGGATGGGTGATGTACATCATCACACTTCTTTCGTTTGTTGCGTTATATATTTTTGTTGAGCGGATTCTTGTCATAAAGAAGGCATCACAGACTGATGCCAATTTCATGAACCGCATCAAGGACTACATGTATGAAGGAAAGGTTGATGCCGCGTTACAGTTGTGCAAAAAGACCACTTCGCCACAGGCACGGATGGTTGAAAAGGGTATCACCCGACTGGGCAGGCCCCTGGCCGATGTGACTGCAGCCATTGAGAATGTTGGCAGGCTTGAGATACACAAGCTGGAAAAGAGCTTCCCCACGCTGGCCACCATTGCGGGGGCAGCGCCGCTGCTGGGTTTCTTCGGCACGGTCATCGGCATGGTTCAGGCCTTCTATGAGATGTCACTGGCCGGCAACAGCCTTGATATAAGCACACTCAGCGGTGGTATTTACACTGCTCTGATAACCACCGTTGGTGGCCTCATCCTCGGAATACTGGCATATTTCGGATATAATGTACTGGTAGTCAAGGTAGAGAGCGTGGTATTTCAGCTTGAGACCACCTCCACCGAGTTCCTTGACATTCTCAATGAACCTGTAAAATAAAGAGTGATGGCTATTTCAAGCAAGAATAAGGTCAGTGTAAATCTCAGCAATGCAGGCATGTCTGACATCGTCTTCCTGCTGTTGCTGTTCTTTATGTTGACTTCGACCCTGGTTCATCCCACAGCGCTAAAGCTGCTCCTGCCCAAAGGTGCGACGCAGACCTCGGCACGTCCGATGACTACGGTCTCCATAACCAAGGATCTTCAGTACTACATTGAAGATCAGCCTATCATGCTTGAGAACCTTGAGGCTGCCCTGCAGTCGAAGGTAGGAAGCAATCCTGAGACATATGTCTCTGTGCATACAGACAGGAGTGTTCCTGTGGAGTATGTAGTAAACGTGATGAATATTGCAGCAAAAAACCAGTATAAGCTGATTCTTGCCACAACACCTAAATAGCAACAGGGAGCCTCTCACAAAGGAAAGGAAGCAGGGTCTGGCCATCAGCGCGTTGGTCCATGTTATCCTTGCCGTGCTTATTATTATTATCACCTTCAGGGTGAATATACCTGAGCCGACGGAAGAGGGGTTACTCGTCAACTTCGGTTTTGACGAGACCGGTGACGGTCTGTTTGAGCCTGCTCCGCAGCCAGTGTCACCTCCGCCTCCCCCACCCTCAACGGGTGATATTGGCGCTGATGATGCCCTGCTGACACAGGAATTTGAGGAGGCCATAGAGGTTAAAAAGAAAGAGCCCAGCGCGGAAGAGGTGAAAAGGCAGGCTGAAGAGCGTGCTGCAAAGATTATTGCAGACGCTAAGCGGCGTGAAGAGGCTGAGGCAGAACGTAAGAGGATTGAGAAGGAAGAAGCCGACAGGCGCAAGCGGGAGGAAGATCAGAAACGTATTGACCAGGCCAATGCCCGTGCCCAGAGTGCTTTCGGTAATGCAGGCAACACCGGCACTACAGGTACGAGTGAAGGCATCGCAGGCGGAAAGGGCAACCAGGGGGTAGAGACAGGCACCGTGGGAGCACCCAATTATGGCCCGGGAGGAGGGCCTGGTCAGGGTCTACCATCTTATGTCCTCGGCGGCAGGAAGAATCTGTCGCTTCCAAAACCTGAATATGACTACCAGGAGGGGGGAGTGGTTGTTGTGGAAGTGACAGTAGACAGAGAAGGGAAGGTAATAGATGCTGTTGCCGGTGTCAAGGGTTCCTCAACGCTTGATGGTTACCTCCTCAAAGTGGCACGAGAAGCAGCCATGAAAGCAAAATTTGACAGAAAACCTGATGCCCCTGTCATACAGAAAGGGACCATCACTTACATCTTCAAGCTGAATTAGAGCTCTCAGCCCGGCCCGTCAGAACAATTGCACCTACTATTAACGCGGCCGGTCAGAATAGACCCACCACAAGATCGAAGAGGCCGGTCAGCTTAACTGCTGACGCCATGACGGCCACCAGCAGGATGAGACGCACCACCTTAGGTCCCCAGCTCACTGCCACCTTTGAACCAAGCCATCCGCCAACGCCCTGCCCTATGGCAAGCACGATGCCGTAGAGGTAGTTGACCTGTCCGCTGATAATAAATACTATCAGTGCCAGTGCAGTGAAGAGAGCAACCAGTAAAACCTTATAGGCATTAGCCCTGGTCAGTCCCATGCCTGCCCCAAGAACCAGTGCCGCCAGAAGGAAAAAGCCGACACCGGCCTGTATGAAGCCACCGTAAATACCTATGAAAAAGAAAATCACAGCTACCCACCAGCGACGTGCGGGATTGACGGTGAGTACCCGGTCGCGGACCCACTGTTCAGGCTTGTAGAGGATAATGAAAAACATGAAGATAAGCAACCCTCCTATCATCAGCTCCATGATCCTTTCATTGATATTGACGGCAATGAGTGAGCCAAGCAGGGAGCCTGCCAGTGAAGACACAATCATCCACATGGTGCCTTTAGCGGTATATAGCTTCTGCTTTTTGAAGCTCAGACTACTGACAAAACCCTGTACAAATACCCCTATCCTGTTGGTGCCGTTGGCTATGTTAGCTGGTAAGCCAAGAAACATAAGCAGGGGAAGTGTAATCAGTGATCCACTGCCGGCCAGTGTATTGACAAAACCCGCGAAGAGGCCAGCGGCTATAACAGCCAGGTATACATACCATTCCATGAATAGCAGGAGCTATCTCTCGAGGACATCTTTGACTGACATCTGGAGGTTGTCAATCAGCTCTGAGTCTTTTATCACATAATCAGCAATCCCCTTGCGTGCAAACTCCAGCACAACCTCTCCCTTCTCCTGGGCGGATAGCATTATGACAGGTACTTCCGGGGTCAGTCTGGCGATCTCATCATAAGCT
>CAYQNT010000089.1:0-11044 GCA_964418865.1 uncultured Rikenella sp. | reverse complement strand
TGGCAAATTTCTATACAGACAATAAAGAGCTCAGGTTCCACCTCACCCACCCGGTGATGGAGAAGATTGTACGACTGAAGGAGATGGATTACAGGGAGAGCGATCAGTTTGACTTTGCGCCGCACGACTTCGAGGATGCAATGGATAACTATGACAAGGTGCTTGAGATCATCGGCGCTATCTGTTCTGAGGTCATAGCGCCGAACGCAGAGGATGTTGACCATGAGGGCCCGCAGGTGGCAGATGGTCATGTGCAATATGCGCGCGGCACCAAGGAGAACCATGAGGCGCTGACGAAGGCAGGTGTCATAGGAATGAACTTCCCGCGCCGGTTTAATGGGCTTAACTTCCCGATGGTGCCATACGTGATGGCGGCCGAGCTGGTGTCAAGGGCTGATGCCGGCTTTGCAAATATATGGGGGCTGCAGGACTGTGGTGAGACTATACTTGAGTTTGCCTCCGAAGAGATAAAGAGCGAGTTCCTTCCGCGCTTCAACGTGGGAGCCACGGCAGCCATGGATCTTACAGAGCCTGATGCAGGCTCAGACCTCCAGGCTGTACAGCTGAAGGCTCACTATGATGAGGCCAAAGAGGTATGGCTGCTCAACGGTGTGAAACGTTTTATCACCAATGGCGATGCCGATATATCACTCGTTCTTGCCCGCTCCGAAGAGGGTACCTCCGATGGCAGGGGATTGTCACTGTTTGTTACGGATAAGGCTGACGGCGGTGTCAAGGTCAGGCGTATAGAGGACAAAATGGGTATAAAAGGCTCTCCCACATGCGAGCTGGTGTTCCGCAACGCTCCTGCGAAACTGATAGGTGAGCGCCGCATGGGCCTGATAAAATATGTCATGTCACTGATGAACGGTGCACGACTTGGGATAGGGGCACAGTCGGTGGGCATAGCCCAGGCAGCATATGAGGAGGCGCGGAAATATGCCTCTGAAAGAAAACAGTTTGGTAAGACAATAGATCAGTTTCCTGCTGTATATGAGATGCTCACAGTCATGAGGGTACGCCTCGCAGCGATGAGGTCACTGCTGTATGAGACAGCTAGATTCGTTGACATATACAAGGCATGGTCTTTTATTTCCGATGAGCGTCAGCTTACCAGGGAGGAACGTGATGAGATGAAGACCAACATACGGCTGGCTGACATTTATACTCCTATGCTGAAACTCGTCAGCAGCGAGTGGTGCAACAGCATAGCCTATGACGCTGTGCAGATACATGGCGGCGCCGGGTTTATCAAGGACTTTCCGGTGGAACGTCTTTACCGTGATGCCCGCATAACCTCAATATATGAGGGTACATCACAGCTTCAGGTGGTGGCAGCAATACGTGGAGTGACAACAGGCGGGTACCTGACACAGATACGCGCGTATGAGAAAAAGGAGATAAGACCTGAGATGGGTCATCTGCGCAAGACACTCATAGCTCTTACTGATGATTATGAGAAGTGTGTGGCGGGAATCGTCTCTGCCGGTAATAATGAGCTGACTGACTTCCATGCCCGCAGGCTGGTTGAGATGGCTGCCAACATTATAATAGGTTACCTCATGCTGCACGATGCGCAGCGTGAGCCTGACTATACTCCTTCTGCAGAGCTCTTTATATCTCTCTCAGTACCTGAAAACAACATGCGGTCAGAGTATATTACCGGATTTGAAGAAAAACAACTTGGTCTGTTTAAGGCTGGCTGAAAGCTGCATGCTCTGCCTCGGGGTGACAGTATGATAGTTATCGGGATATAAATTATATTTGTTGTCATGAGCAAAAATTACTACCACTATCCGATCTGGGTGCGGCTATGGCACCTCGTCAATGCGGTTCTGTGCATTATGTTGATTGTAACAGGCTTACAGATTGCTTTAACTGACCCGTCAGCTGATGCAGCCATCAGTTATCAGAGCAAAGTCTCTATTCATAATGTTTCAGGCATCTTACTGACAATCAGTTACCTGGGATTCTTCCTGGGTAACCTGTTCACAGGCAACGGAAAGCATTACCGCAAGAGGCTCAAGGGTTCACGGGAAAGATTATGGAAACAGGTGCGCTATTCTTTCTCCGGCAGGTTCAAGGGTGAGGAGGCCCCGTTTCAGGTTGACGGCGAAAACAAGTTCGAACCGCTACAGAAGGCTTCTTATATTGGTGCGATGTATCTCGTGGTACCCCTACTTATTGTCAGCGGATGGATCTTGATGAATCCCATATTTTTCATGAATTTGCCGCCCTGGTTAAATATATATGAGTCCACTGACATACTGCATATTGTGCTGGCAGTAATCATCTCATTATTCCTGCTGGTACACCTGGCAATTAGTATTGCGAACCGTAGCCTGAAGAGCATTATTTCAGGATGGACGGAAGGCCGTTAGCTTATCTGATAAACTGTTGCATGAAAAGATTGAAGGGTATATTTCTCTTTACCGGGCTGTCGGCTCTGCTGTTGTTTATTTCACCTGACGTCGTGGCTCAGCAGAGGAAAGGTGAGCCATGGGTCATTCCTCCCGGATATGCCGGGATGACCAACCCGCTGCCTGCCGACGATGCTGTCATCAGGGCGGGACAGCTGGCATATGACCGGAAATGCGCTGTATGTCACGGCAAGACGGGCCTGGGCGACGGTCCGCGTGGTAAGATGAGCAAGATATTCCCGGGCGATTTCTCCGGCGCTGAGTTCCATAAATTCTCTGATGGAGAGATATTTTACCAGACAAAATTCGGCCGTGGAGAGATGCCGGCATACGAAAAAAAGAGCTCTGACACGGAGATATGGAGCATGGTGCACTATATGCGGAGGTTGAGAAAATAGTCTTCAGTCAGCAGTCTTCAGTCGGCAGTCTCAGTTGGCAGTCGGCAGTCAGCAGCCTTCAGTCCGCAGTCCGCAGTCTTCAGCCCTCAGTCGGCAGTCCGTCATGATATTCAGATCATCCTTAATTGTTAGATTTGTATCCAAATCCAGTTTATGAAAACAGTTCGCTTTCTCTTTACCCCTGCCTTGATGGCAATACTTTTTGTGGTTCTTGCCGTGGCAATGGCTGCAGCTACCTTTATTGAGAACGATTTTGGCTCCGTGAGTGCCATGGCACTGGTATATAACACCTTCTGGTTTGAACTGCTATTTCTGCTGCTGGTGATAAACCTGATCGGACAGATAGTGATGTTCAGGCTCTACCGTAAGGAGAAAATTACTGTGATGCTGTTTCATGCTGCATTTATCGTCATGATTGCCGGCGCTGCTATTACTAGATATACCGGTTACGATGGCATGATGCACATCAGGGAGGGAGAGTCAACTTCTATGAGCTGGTCATCAGGCAACACCCTCTCTTTTGAGTTATATGGCCCTGATGGCAGTGTGCTTGCCAGCCACGAGGCCCCGATAAGCATGGCCGGCGGCCGGCATGGCAGATTTAAAAGGAGACTGAAGGCCGAGGGTGGTGAGGCAACTCTCACATTTGACAGATACCTTCCCGGTGCCGTCAGGCAGGTGGAGGAGTCGACTGACGGTGTTCCGATGGTATCTTTCATCTATACCCCTGACATGGTTAGCAGCGAACTTATTGTCCTGACCAGCGGTGAGACAGCCATGATAGGAGAGATGACCATAGGCTTCGGCGCCATGGCTGATCTAACTGTTGTCACTGACAGCTCATCATTCTTTCTAAGGTCTGACCGTGAGGTACGCTCTACCATCATGCAGCAGATGCAGTCTGTTGTATACCCTCCTGATACGCTTGTTGCTCTTGCAGAGGGGACAGTCTATACTGTCGGTGGGTACAAGCTTATGCCCCAGATGCTCACCATGAGCGGAAAGGTGGTGCCCGTACCTGGACAGGCAGGCGGCTCCGGCGGCGGGGCAGTGGAATGCACTCTCACCGGGCCGGGTTATGCCAATAAGGTGTACCTCTGGGAGGGCACAGGAGAGGAGAGGTCTGAGTGGCGCGGCATGGCAGGCAGTCTCATGGCGGGAGTAAGCTATGGCAGCAGCATGCGTAGCCTGCCTTTCAGCCTGAAGCTGAACGACTTTGTGGTGGAGCATTACCCCGGATCAAACAGTCCTTCCGGCTTCACCAGCATGGTGACGCTGACTGATGCCGTCAACAGCACCAACCTGGATTATGACATCTATATGAATCATATCCTCAAATATCACGGTTACCGTTTTTACCAGTCGTCTTACGACAAGGATGAGCAGGGTACCATATTATCAGTAAACCATGATCCGGCAGGCATGTACATAACATACGCCGGTTATGGTCTGCTTTTCATTTTTATCATTCTCTCACTGCTCAACAGAAAATCTTTCTTCCGCACTGTTACCCCCGGTCACTGGGGCTCCAGATACCGCAAGCCGACAGCTATCGCGTTGCTCCTGATACTCGGCTCATTGGCACCTGCCAGAGGACAGAACCTGGTGATAGAGAAGAAGGCTGCTGACAGCTTCGGTGCCGTGCTGGCACAGGATCAGAAAGGACGGACAAAACCGCTGTATACAATAAGCAGTGACATACTGCGGAAAGTGGCCAGAGAGAACAGCCTGGGTAAACTATCGCCCATGCAGGTCTTCCTGGGTTGCTCGCTTGACTTCTTTCACTGGCAGAATGTGCCACTTATCAAAGTATCAAATGATGAGGTCCGCCAGGTGCTGGGGATGAGTGGTGAGATGGCTGCCTTCGCTGATATTGTGACCTTTGGCGATAGGGGCGGGTATAAGCTCTCATCGTATGTAGAGAAGGCTTACGCCAAGCCTGTGAGCAAACGCAGTCGCTTCGACAAGGAGGTGATCAAGGTTGACGAGAGGGTCAGCATATGCTACATGATGTCTAGGGGCGATTTCATGCGCATCTTCCCCCTGAGGGACGGCACTGACCATTGGGGCAGTGCTGAGGAGGCTGTACAACACGAAGTCACAAGTGAAGATTCGCTCTTTGTGCTCAGCGTAGTGCCCTTGTGGGCGCAGGCGGCGACAGCACTCAGCCAGTCCGGGCAGATGACTCCTGCCGGCTACATAGATGCAATAAGGCATTACCAGGTCATTCACGCCGGTTATGATCTGCCATCAGAGACAAAGATCAGGGCCGAGCTGTTTTATTACAAGGCTAAGATATTCGAGAAACTCTTTCCATTCTTTGCCACCGTAGGACTACTGATGATAATTGTGATCATAACAATGATCATCACCGGGAAGCCAGGCTCAGGGGTGCTGCTGAAGGTGCTTGCCGGCCTGGTAGCTGCCGGTTTCCTGTTTCATACACTTGGACTTGGCATTAGGTGGTATATCTCAGGTCACTCACCCATGAGCAACGGCTATGAATCAATGCTGTTCATATCATGGGTCACGGTTCTTGCCGGACTCATCTTCAGCCGTAAGTCGCTGCTGACACTGGCGGCCACCTCCGTTCTAGCAGGACTGACACTTATGGTAGCGCACCTCAGCTTCATGGATCCCGAGATAACCAACCTGGTTCCTGTGCTGCGGTCATACTGGCTGACACTGCACGTCTCGGTCATCACCGGCAGTTACGGATTCCTGGGGCTGGGAGCTATACTGGGACTGATAGTTCTGGTGATGATGACTTTTGTCAACGGCAGCAACAGGGAAAGGATTAGTCCTGTCATTGATGAGCTGACTCTGATAAACTACCGGGCTGTCACACTAGGGCTTTATTTTCTGACCATCGGAACATTTCTGGGAGCGATATGGGCAAATGAGTCGTGGGGCCGTTACTGGGGCTGGGATCCAAAGGAGACATGGTCTCTTATAACCATCATCATATACACCCTTGTTACCCATTCGCGCATGATACCCGGTATGAAGGATACATATACCTTCAATCTGCTCTCACTGTTTGCCTTCTCGTCAGTACTTATGACCTATTTCGGGGTCAATTATTACCTGTCAGGACTCCATTCATACGCCGGAGGCGATCCGGTGCCGGTGCCCGTATTTGTATATGTTGCCGTGGTAATACTGGTAATGCTTGCTGCCGGATCAGCCTACAGGTACTATCGTTTTGACGCAATAGCGAAGAAAGACTGATATTTTACTTGTTCATCAAAGGTCTTGGAGTCTTGCCTGCACCACTTTTCTTATACGTTCCGAGATTTATATCCTTGGTGTCATAGATAGTGTACTTGCCATCTTCAAGCTTAATCTTGCAGATTATCATGTTAAAGTCAGATCCATCTTCATCATAACCCGGTTGCTCAGAGCTCATTGCATCTGCTGCTGACTGGATCAACTGATAATTCTTCAATGGGGTTCCCTGGCGGTTAAACTGAGCGGTAACAGGTATTGTGGTATTTGCTCCGTAACCTGCAAAGCCATTGGAGAACAGGTTTGCGATAAGGTAGTATGATCCGTCAGGTGCGTCAAATGTGAACGATTCAGGATGGCTGGCTGATGCTGCCACAAAGTCAAAGTCTGAAGCCCATATATCATCGAAATCAAAGCCTTCCACATTGACAATGAGGAAGTCAAAGTCAACATAACTGGCTGCATGGTAGGTGTCATCACCCGGGATGGTGATATCCTTGTCCCAGAACAAGTCTACGGTAAGCGGACCAACAAAGTTGTTGATTGTAAGTGTCACGGGCGTTGGATTAACTGTGCCGGGGTTCAGAAGATACTTCTCACCGGGGTTGTATGCTCCAATGTCACCCAGAAGCGTTTCTGTGGGTGTCTCATCAGCATCTTGCCAGGTGATAATCATTAAATCAACAGAAGTGGTATATGGCAGCAGTACTGCAGGTTTGGCGGTGTAGTCTGCATCATTTGCCGTACCACCTGTTTGCTTAAAGGTAAAACTGACAGCTCTGTCTATCGGCTTATCCGTTGTGATAGTAAAGTAGACTGTATCTCCTTCATCACACGTTGTGGAATTAGGTGCAAAAGTCGCTACCGGATAACCGTCCGGGCTTATCACAGGCTCAACGTCCTGGCTTGCACTATCGCAGGCAACGATACCTATAGCCGCAATTATTGAGAGGCCCAGTAACTTATATTTCGCAAATTGTCTCATTATACTTTCTCTTTTCATTCTTACAATTCATTGTATCATAACGGTCACCTTATCAGAACCCGGGAAACAGTGTCTCCCAGAATATCCTGTCACCTCCGGTATCGGAGTAATAGTAATACAAGTATATTATACCTGTTCCCGGATCATAATGAGATACTTTAGACGGGTCATTGGGATCTCCCATTTTCACTTCAAACCCCCATTCATCCCATACTGTAAAGTCAACTGAATTATTGGCGTTGACAGTGATCCAGCACTTCTCGGATTCCCAGACACCGAACCATGTTTCACATTTCCTGCCTGTAATTCCCTTCAGGATCTTATCGGCATATCTTACGCCCCCGTAAGGCTCATCCGGATACGATCCTCCATCTGTAGGATGAAAATACCACACTTCAGATTCATAAACACCTGCATAGGGACTGGGAGGGGTGTAAGCCAGTGTATATTTACCCAGCTTGCCGCTCTCAAGAACGTTTGGGTTGCCTGCTGCCGTCAGCGAGAGTACCATAACCGGCGCCTTATATGCGTCGAACGCCGGAGTGCCCTCCAGTGGCGGTGCGTTGCCTTCCGTCAGAATCTTAATATTCAGCAGACCCAGATAGTTGTTGGCTTTGGTAAGGGTGAAGGTCGGATTAAGTATAGTGAAATGTTCTCCGGCATTGGCTGACGATGATGGGTCAACAGTGACAGTCACATTGACATCACCGGTCACCTCCATAGATGTGGGGCCGACCAATTTTATCATGATCTGCCTCTCATACTCATCACCATTAGCAAAAACAGAAAAGCTGGCGGTAGGGTTCTCGAAGATAATCAGGCTGGGACCCTCGTCATATTCATCGTAACTGATGGTTTGATCTACCAGGCAAGAGTTAAGTGCGCCCAGGCTCAGTACAATGACCAGAAGATATTTTAGTGTTTTCATATACTAATCTGTTTTAAAATTCTATGTTCAGGTTCACGCCAAATGATCTTGTCGGAGGCATCTGGTAGTAACCGCCAACACCGATTGCGTTGTTGTTGACGCTTAGGTTGTTGAATTCAGGGTCAGAGAATGTGTTCTCTGCAGGCAGGAGGGTAAAGAGGTTCCTGGCTACAAGACCGATTGACACCTTCTGCAGAGGAGTGTTCATGATGATAGCTGAAGGAAGGGTGTAGGTCAGTGTCAGCTCTCTGATCTTGAATGCTGTCGCATCAATCACGTAGTTCTCCTTGACACGGTTATAGCTATTTGTCCAGTAGCCCTGTCGTCCGTCCTGTACAGGAATGTTGGTATTCTCAACATATACGCCCGGGCTGGTTTCTATAACTGAGTTGGGGATCACGAAGTCTTGCCTGTTGGCTGAGACGCTGGCCATTGATCTTCCGGTAGCCTCCATTACATCCTGGCCCTGTGAGTAGAAGACGTGGCCTGTTCTGTAATCGATGGTGGCTGCCAGGGTAAACCCATATACCTTCAATGAGGTATTCAGGCCAATGATATGCTTAGGAGTGGTTCTGCCAAGAGGCTCAGGGGTTGCCTTGGTCCTGGGAGAGCCGGTGGCCGGATCGATGACGAGCCTGCCCTGTGGATCCCTGAGATAGGTAGTGCCCATAATTTGAGGGGCAGCCATGTCAAGATTAGCAGAAACACCGTACCCAACCCATGACGCCAGTAGAACATAATCAAACCCTGTGGGGAGCTCTTTTACAATGGTTGTCTGGGTGAAGTAGTTGAGACTCATGTCCCATGTCAGAGTATTTGACCTGATAACCGAGCCGCCGAGCGAGACCTCCCACCCCGATCCCTCCAGTAAGCCTCCGCTGGTGAGCGATGTGGTTGTGTTCATAAAATATGATGCGTCTATCATAATCCTTGATCTTAAGAGACCCAGGTTGACTCCGAACTCGGTGGAGTTCAGCTTCTCGTATGGAGTGTTAATGGGGAAGGTTTCGTTCATCCTGTAAAGTGAAGGGACATTATAAACCGTAGAGTTGGAAGCAGTCAGCCTGGCATAAGAGAGGTAGTCGTTGTCTCTGAGAGCGTCGAAAGCATCAGTAGGAACGAATGAGAGACCGAAACCCGGTTGGAAATTGCTCTCTTTTTCTCCTGGCGCGGTTGAGCTCCAGTCATTTCTCCCCGAGATGTTCAGGAAGATGTAGTTGCTATAACCAAGAGTGATGTCTCCGAACAAACCGAAGTTATCTCCCTGCGAATCTTCAGAAAAATCCAGGATGTCATTCGTGAATCTGCTGGAACTGTAAGTGGAATTAACGTTTGATGCACCGAGGATTGCTTGTAGCGAGAAGTTGCCGAAATCGTACTTACCTGTCACCAGGAGGTCTTCAGTGATCTCGGAGGCCTGTGATTCAGTGTCAGTCACGTATGCGGGGATTGCGCTTGCCAAAGGCTTCAGGAATGGATCGTAAGTATGGCCTGTCCTCCAGTCATTGCCATTTCTCCAGTAAGTGTTGGTCCCGATCCTGGCAGTAACATTCATCCAGCTAAGGGGGTCCCATGACATCTGAACGTTTCCGTTAAGCCTGTTTGATTTCTGGATGTTTCTCTTGTTGCCTACCACCCAGTAGGGGTTCTGAGAGGTTGCGCTATAATATCCGTCAGGGCCAGCAAACAGATCTGTTTTCCAGTTCTTGTATTGAGACAGGGGTATATTTACAGGTGTGTTCAGCAGGTGCCAGTAGAGGGGGTGGTCATAAGACCAGATGTTACCTCCCACAACGTCTGTCTTATCCCTGGAGAAGGTGGAGTTGAGTGAGAGCTCAACTTTGCCGAATCTCTGGCTGGCGTTAACCCTGAAAGTGTTTCTCTGATAGCTGTCGTCGGGAACGATACCCGTGGTCCTCTGGTCGCCCACTGAGAGATAGAACTTACTGTTCTCATTGCCTCCGCTGAGGTATAAGGTGTTGTTGAAGTTGTTGCCGGTTTTGAAGAAGTCAAGCAGGTTATCCTTAACCGGTGCATAGGGAACTTCCTGGTATGATCCGTCAGGCCATGTGGGGCCTATCTGCCGGAGGGTACCATCAAAGCGGGGCCCCCAGTTGGTGCTCGCTACCGGGTCATAGGCGCCGTTCAGTCCTGAACCGTATTCTGTCTGGAATTTTGGCAGGTAGGCTACATTGTCAGCAGTGTATGATGAGATGAGACCCACGGTGAGTTTCCCTCCTGCCTGCCCTTGCTTTGTTGTGACCAGTATAGCGCCGTTGGCTGCTCTTGAGCCGTAGAGAGCCGCTGCCGTTGCACCCTTGAGGATGTTGAGGTCAGCAATATCATTAGGATTCAAATCATTAAAAGCGCCAACTGATGAAATAACATTGTCAATGACAATCAGCGCCTGGTTATCTGACCATAGTGACCTCAGCCCTCTGAGTATTATCTGTGTTGACGGGTTAACACTGTTGTCCTGTACGTTTATCTGAAGACCCGCAACCTTACCGGCAAGTGCGCTGGCGGCTCTCGTTGGCTGTGATGCTGTCAGTTCTGCATTGGTAACTTTATGGGTCTGATAGGTGATCTCCCTTTTCTCTTTCTTGATACCGAGGGCAGTCACAACCACTTCATCTCCTTCTGCAGCGGTGGTGGCCGCAGCTGTAACCACTTGTGTCTGTGCCCACAGAGTGCTTGCACCTGCGAACACAAACAAAACAAAGAACATAAACAGTTTCTTCATAAGACTCAGATTTAGGTTGAAGTTCAAGAGGCACATGGTATGATTTTTGTCTTTTTTACAGATCATTGTAATGAATGCAAATGTTTAAGCAAGAATGCTTGATAGTGTTTATTCACGTAACTTAAACGGTAAATCGTATAGGATATTTTAAGAAAAAGCTGAATCCGCATTCGCAGTTCAGCTTTTTCTTACAGGGTGGAAGACCGGGCTCGAACCGGCGACCTCCAGATCCACAATCTGGCGCTCTAACCTGCTGAGCTACAACCACCGTATTATGGAGTGCAAAGAAACATCAAAATTCGTATTCCGCAAATATTTATTTTTATTTTGTTATCAATTTCC
>CAYQNT010000088.1:0-11126 GCA_964418865.1 uncultured Rikenella sp. | reverse complement strand
CAAAGCGGAGATCGTCAGGGGTGCGCTTGCTACTTTTTTTAGTGCTGATGAGCTCTTCATCGGTAGTGATCTCCTGGGTGCGGCCAGATCACTCTGCATGACTGAGCCGGGTATAGCCTGTATCATCGGCACAGGATCCAACTCCTGTTATTATGACGGGAAGAATATCGTTTCAAATGTGTCTCCTCTCGGATACATCCTTGGTGACGAGGGTGGCGGCGCCGTCATAGGCAGGAAACTTGTTGCCGGGGTGCTCAAGAAGCAGCTGCCCGGCATTGTTATTGAGAATTTTTTCAGGAGCTATCCTTACACACCTGCGGAGATACTTGACAATGTTTACAACATGCCTTTCCCTAACAGGTTTCTGGGACAGTTCTCACGGTTCATCTCTGAGAACATTCATGTACCCGAGCTACAGGCCATAATCACGTCAAGTTTTGACGAGTTTATAGTGCGCAATGTGCTCTCTTACCCTGAAGCACGGAAGTACCCTGTTCATTTCACAGGCAGCATAGCCTATCATTTCAGACCGTTCCTTGAGGAGTTGCTCCTTAAGCACCGGCTGCAGCCGGGAATATTCACGGAGACCCCGATGGAGAACCTGGTTAAGTTCCACATTCAGAATCCACGCATCTGACAGTATGAATAAACAGGCTTATATAAAACAGGATTTAAGCATCACGGAGTTACCCTCCAACTTCGAGAACATTGACAAGATGACCGTCAATGAACTGCTTACAAATATTAATCACGAGGATGCCAAGGTACATCTTGCGGTAAAAAAATCCATTCCTGAAATTGAAAACCTGGTCAACCAGATACTGGTACGGATGCAGAAAGGAGGCAGGCTGTTTTATCTGGGAGCTGGCACCAGCGGTAGGCTGGGCGTGCTTGATGCATCTGAGATACCTCCCACCTTCGGTGTGCCTGACACAGTAGTCATCGGGCTTATTGCCGGGGGAGAGACAGCCCTCCGTAAGGCGGTGGAATCGGCCGAAGATGACATTACTAAAGCATGGAGTGAGCTTGAGATCTTCAACATCAACACAAAAGACACCGTAATAGGCATTGCTGCCTCAGGAACCACACCATATGTCATTGGCGGAGTCCAGAGGGCAAGGGAAAAAGGGATCCTTACCGGGTGCATCACCTGTAATCCTAAAGGCCCGCTCGCCGAAGCCGCTGAATATCCTGTGGTCGTGATCGTAGGCCCTGAGTTTGTCACCGGAAGCTCCAGGCTCAAGGCAGGCACTGCTCAGAAGATGGTGCTCAATATGATCACCACAACCCTCATGATAAAGCTGGGCAGGGTTAAAGGGAACAAAATGATCAATATGCAGCTTACAAACAAAAAACTTATAGAACGGGGTACAAGAATGATCGTGGAGGAACTCAATATACAGAGAGAGGCTGCCCGCATACTGCTTATGGAACAGGGATCAGTAAAAAAAGCCCTGGAATTTTACAGGGAAAACTATAAATGAACATACAGACCATGTCATTGATGAGATGCTGATCTGATAAAACCACCGAAAATGACAAACGATGTCTTCAGTAAAATCGGTTCAGGACTCACGCTCAGTCAAAAGATTGAGAGGAAAATTGAGGAAGCGATAAGACAGAAGAAGCTTCTGCCAGGCGCCAAGCTGCCAACGGAGAAGGAGCTTTGCGGACAGTTCGCCGTCAGCCGTACTGCCCTCAGGGAGGCGCTCAGGCGCCTCAGTGCAAGAGGGCTTATAGATATCCGTAAGGGAAGCGGAATGTATGTCTCTGAACTGAAAATAGAAGATGCCATCAACTCACTTCATCTCTTCTACGACCTGAGGTTCAATTCCGACCTTATCCTGCAGATCATTGAAGTACGCCGCCTCTTTGAACCTGAGGTGGCCCGGCTGGCCGCCAGGAACCGCACGGAAGAGGATATAAAGATACTGAAGAAGAACCAGCGCGAGCTCGAAAAATGCAACCCTGACAACACACAGCTGGAGGTTGACCTCATCAACCGCTTCCATATGAACCTTTCAAAGGCAACAGCGAATCCTATCGTCATCATCAGCCTTGAACCCATCTATTCACTGCTTCCCCGTATGAGAAATCTTATATACGGAAACATAGAGGGCGAAAAGGAATATACCATGAAATACCAGAGTGAACTTCTTGAAGCACTGATGAACAAAGATAGTCAGAAAGCCTATGAGGTATCTGTTGCTCTGCTTGAGCGTAACGTAGGGATATACAAAAAGTATTTCAAGGCTGACTGAGACAATCCTTGCCCGTGACAAACATGCGCTTTAGGTTAACAGTTGCCGTAGTTCTCTCAGCCATTGTTTCTTCTCAGGCTGACGCCCAGGAGATTGATACTGCATTTGTTGGAATTCACCAGGCCGAGAGCGAATACTACTCGGAACTCTTTAACACGAGAGCCACGCCCGGCGAGGTCTCTTTGGAGACTCCCGTAATGCTCAAGAGCAGAAAGGGCGGCGATCCGTCATTCATGGTCTACGGATGGCACCCATACTGGGCTAGCACCTACGCTTACCTCTCGTACGATTATGATGCGCTCACTCATCTTGCCTATTTTAGCTTCGAGGTCAACCCTGCTACCGGGGCCTATACCACCATCAGGGGCTGGGATACCACTCCGGTCATCAGCTATGCTCACCAGAGGGGCGTTAAGGTGATGCTTACTGTCACCAACTTCGGTACGGTCGCTAACACTCAGCTGCTGACTGACACCGTCAAGCAATGGACTCTGATAAACGCGCTGGTATATCAACTTAAATCGCGCAACGGTGATGGCGTGAACTTCGATTTTGAGAGTGTGCCCCCTGCCATGAAAGCAAATATGGTCAGCTTCTGCAAACGAGCCGTCAAAGGCATAAAGGCTGAGCTGCCTCAGGCTGAGATCTCACTGGCAACCCCGTCAGTCAACTGGTCAAACGGATGGGATCTTAAGGCTCTCTCAGAAGTTTGTGACTATATTATAGTGATGGGGTACGCCTACTACTGGAGCGGATCAACAACCGCCGGTCCTGTTGCGCCTCTTGAAGGAGAGAATTACAATATCACTAAGAGTATCGAGCAGGATTATCTTAACGCCGGCGTGCCACAGAACAAGCTGCTGCTGGGAGTACCATGGTATGGTTACGACTGGCCGGTGACAGGCAGCGCGCGTAAATCCACAACAACAGGAACAGGGACCTCAAGGACCTACTACTCCTCCCTCTCCTTTGTAAACAGCTATGGCAAAACCTTCGACAACGCAACCTCAGTGCCATGGCTAAGCTACCAGGATGGTAACGGATGGAGGCAGATGTGGTTCGAAGACAGCCTCAGCCTCCAGATGAAGACACTTCTGGCCAAGAGCAGAAACCTTGCCGGAATAGGCATATGGGCGCTCAGCTACGAAGGCGGAAGGCCTGAACTCTGGAAAGGCATAAGAGCTGCCGTTTCGGGAACCACCTCGTCAGAAGATGGCGGTACCATCGAAGGCCAAACAGGAAATGCAATCTTAAACATAGCGCCCAATCCGGTCACAGCCATTTCATTAATAAGTTACAGCATCTCCAGACAATGCCACTTTACCCTGACTGTTTATGACACTGAAGGAAGAGCGGTGAGAGCACTGGCAGAGGGTATGGCAGACCCGGGAACCTACACGGCATACCTTGATGCAGGGCTCCTTACACAGGGGTTTTATATATGTGTGCTCAGCACGCCCTACGGCAGGGCATCAGAAAAGTTCGCCGTAATGAAAAACAGATAACAGACTTGAAGAAATGAAAAAAACAGCATTGATGATGATTCTTTTTGGTTCGCTGCTTACCGTTAACGGACAGATGCAGCAGGCAGTTGAAAAGATCAGAAATGATTTTGACCTCGCGGGGTTATCCGTGGCCACCGTATGCAACGGCAAGATCACCGGTACATACCATGCAGGATTACGGGATATCGGCCGCAACCTCCCTGTCAATAACGACACTAAATACCGCATCGCCTCTATCTCCAAGTTCGTCATGACCACCGCCATGATGAAGCTCGTTGACAACAAGACACTTAATCTTGACGAGGATGTCAGCAACTATCTGGGCTTCACCCTCAGGAATCCCGCTCACCCTGACAATCTGATAACAGTCAGGATGCTGCTTCTGCATACCGGCTCATTAAATGAGGGCAGCGGCTATGACGACTTTCTGATGGCGACATATAACAATGTGAGCAACCCTCCCTCCTTTTCAGAGCTTTTTGTTCCGGGTGGCAAGTATTATACTGAGGATATGTGGCGAAAAGAGGCCCCGGGCGAATATTATACCTACTGCAACGCCAACTTCGGCCTTGCCGGTACTGTCATTGAAAGAATAACAGGTCAAAGATTTGAGGATTTCATGCAGCAGAATCTCTTCATACCTCTGGGTATAACCGGCTCATATATTGCCGAGGGTATCACTGACATCAACAACCTTGCAGTGATATACCAAAAGGAGGATGGGGAATGGGTGCCGCAGACTGACAACTACAAAGGTGTGCTCTCTTCTCCGCGCGATTTTTCCGGTTACAAAACCGGCACCAACGCCGCAGCCTTCTCTCCACAGGGAGGTCTCAGAATCTCAGCTGCAGAGCTGGCCCGTGTCATGATACTGCATATCAACAAGGGTAAATATGAGGGCAAAAAAATTGTCTCAAAGAAAAGCATAAGGCTTATGCATAAGCCGCAGTGGACATATAACGGTTCTAACGGTGATGTTGAAGATAGCAGGCCCGGAAGCAGGGGGCTGAGCGTGGATATCCTCCCTACCCCGGTGGCAGGCGACCCGCTGCCTCCTGAGGCTCACATGATGGGGCACACCGGCTCTGCTTACGGGCTGAATTCTGACTTCTTCTTTGAACCTGAAGGAAAGTACGGCTTCATCTTCATTACCAACGGCATAGCCGGCGGACCCAAGAAAAGCGTATCAGGAACTTTCTATACCTTTGAAGAGGCACTGATTAAAGCCCTGAGGGAAAATTCCCTCCTGCCATGCAAATAACACTGCAGGATCGCTTATAATTGTACTGTTAATATCAAACCTAATGAATGCTGAACTGATAACTGCAGTTGCTATTGGTATCGGCCTGGCTGCCAGCACCGGCTTCAGGGTCTTCGTACCTATGCTTGTGGCTGCCATAGCTGCCAAAGCCGGCCTGCTGCCGCTGAATGAAAGCTTCCAGTGGCTCTCTTCATGGACATCTATTGCCATTCTGGGTACGGCAATGGTAGTTGAGATCATGGCATACTATATTCCCGTGGTAGACAACCTTCTCGACACAATAGCCACACCGCTGGCTGTTGTTGCCGGCACGCTGCTGCTCACCTCAGTGCTGCCAATAGACAACGGGATTATGAAATGGATTACAGGCGCTGCCCTGGGTGGTGGCAGCGCTGCAGTGGTTCAGGGCGCCACCGCCCTTACCAGACTGACATCAACGAAACTGACAGCAGGGTTTGGTAACCCGGTGGTGGCAACCGTAGAGAACGTGGCAGCAACAGGCACCTCTATCCTTTCGCTGATAATACCCTTTTTTATCGTTGCTGGTTTCCTGCTTCTGATAATATTCATCTTTACAAGGCTACGTAGAAAACTTCGGAAAAATAAAAGCCATGAAATTATTTAAAGCTCTTTCGCTCCTGACACTCCTTCTGGCAGCCACCATGATGGCCCCTGGCTGCAAAAACAAGAAACCTGTAGCGTCAGTCAGACAGCCTGTTGACTCGGTAGGCTTTGCCACCCATAGCTGGCAGACAGACAGTGTGCTGGCCCGGATTGAGAGACTCCAGCCTGAAAAGCTGAAAGAAGCAGCTTCGCACTTTGACCCGTCAGAAGCACTCAGGGTAGCCATTTCACCTCATGATGATTATACATATGTGGGCTATCTCTACCCCGCACTCCTGCAGCAAGTCAGGTCCAGAGTGGTGATACTGTTCGGAGTTGGGCATAAGGCTAAGAGCTTTGGTCTTGAAGACAAAATAGTGGTTGGCACGTACCAACGGTGGAAGAGCCCCGGAGGTGAAATAAAGGTATCAGACCTGCAGAAATCAATCCTGGATAAACTTCCCGCTGAAATGTATGTCATCCATGACAGCCTGCAGGCTGCCGAACACTCGCTTGAAGCCCTGATTCCGTTCCTTGAGCACTATAATCCTAATGTTGAGATCATACCAATAATTGTACCCGCCATGCCTTTCGAAAGGATGGAGGCAATAGCTGAAGCCCTTGCGCCGGCGATCAGGGAGACAATGAGTGAGGCAAAACTGGCATGGGGAAGCGGATGGTCAATAGTGATATCTACCGATGCAGTGCACTACGGTAATGAAGACTGGGGAGGAAGCAACTATGCCCGTTTCGGGGTAGACACGGCAGGTTATCTGGAAGCCGTTGAATACGAAACCCAGATCATGAATACCATGCTTGCCGGTGAACTAACTACAGAGAAAATAAGAACATTCAGTGAATGTACCGTCAGTGATGATGATTACCGCCTCTATAAATGGACATGGTGCGGGAGATATGCAGTCCCGCTTGGTCTGCTGACAGCATGGGAAATCTCCCGGATTACCGGTGATCAGTTGACAGGCATACCCGTAGGTTACTCAACAAGTATAGCCAGCAAGCCCATCCCTGTGACAGATCTGGGCATGGGCGTCACCGCTCCGGCAAAGCTGACTCACTGGGTAGGATATGCAGCTGTCGGTTATCGTTGACCCTTTAAAACAATGAACAGAAAAGAACCGATAGCGATCTTCTGGTTCAGACGCGATCTGCGCATGGAAGATAATGCAGGACTCTATCACGCGCTACAGTCGGGGTACCGTGTCATGGCACTGTTTATTTTCGACAAAAACATCCTTGACAAGCTTGAAAACCGTACTGATCATCGTGTTTCATTTATTCACGGAGCTCTGGGTGAGCTGCAGAAGAAATTCACTGCCACCGGGTCATCACTGGTAGTGCTCCATGATACGCCAGAGAACGCTTTCAAATATCTGCTGTCAGAGTTCAGCGTGAAGGCTGTATATGCAAATCATGATTATGAACCCTATGCCGTCAGCCGCGACCGTCATATCGCTGAGATTCTTAAAGAATCAGGAATACTCTTTAGCACTTTCAAAGACCAGGTGATCTTTGAAAAGGATGAGGTACTCAAGCCCGACAATACGCCTTATACTGTCTTCACACCCTATTCCAGGAGATGGAAGAAAACCCTCAGCAAAGAGTATCTACAGAACTGGCCCTCACAGGAACTGACCGGCAATTTCGTGCAAATCACTTCACAGGAACTGACCGGCAGCTTTGTGCAGATCAATAAACGGCCACTCCCCTCACAGGAACTGACCGGCAGTTTTGCGCAGATCAATACACGGCCGCTCCCCTCGCTGGCAGATCTGGGATTCTATGAAACCGGCTTCGTTTATACTAATCCGACAGTTGACAATAATATTATCCGGAATTATCACCTGACACGTGACATTCCTTCGCTGAAGGGTACAACACAACTTGGCATCCACCTGCGATTCGGGACGGTAAGCATACGGCAGCTTGTCACCACAGCAGTGTCTCTCAATGAGATATGGCTTAATGAGCTCATATGGAGGGAGTTCTTCATGAGTATCATGTGGCATTTCCCATATGTCATTGACTCTTCTTTCAGAAGAAAGTATGACAATATTCTCTGGCGCAACAATGAAGAGGAGTTTGACCGATGGTGTCAGGGCATGACGGGATACCCTATTGTGGATGCCGGCATGCGCGAGCTGAAGGCCACCGGTTTCATGCACAACAGGGTGAGAATGATAACTGCAGGCTTTCTCACGAAACACCTACTGATAGACTGGCGGTGGGGAGAGGCCTGGTTTGCTTCCCTGCTGCTCGACTACGAGCTCTCATCAAATAACGGTAACTGGCAATGGGCAGCGGGAACAGGCTGCGATGCCGCACCATACTTCAGAGTCTTTAGTCCTGACGCCCAGACTCGGAAGTTTGACCCTGACATGACTTATATAAGAACCTGGGTACCCGAGATTGATACTCCTCAATATCCTCAGAGAATGGTTGACCATGACCTTGCCAGGAAGAGAGCCGTGGAAAAATATAAGGAGGGCCTAAGAGTATAAGGGTAAAAAGATGATCATACATACAAAAATAAAATCCCTCTTCATTCCTGAGATGTATCAGGGCTGGGGTATGACAAGGAAGTACTTTGAAGGATGGTATTTCAAGGTGGTAAATGCCTCTGAGACAAAAGCATTTGCCTTCATCCCAGGCATAAGCATGGATGAGGCAGGCAGAAGTCATGCCTTCATACAGGTACTTGACGGTACGAAGAAAAAGTCAGAGTTCCATCCGTTTGACGCAGCCAGCTTCAGACCGTCTGAAAAGGGCTTTGAACTCTCCATAGAGAACAATCACTTCTCTGCCGCCGGGATGACTCTTGATCTTCCTGCATGCAGAGGGGAACTCACATTTGCCAATAACTTTGCCTGGCCCAGCCGGTGGTATTCACCGGGGATCATGGGGCCCTATACCTTTGCACCATTCATGGAATGCAACCACGGCGTAGTAAGCATGGATCATACCATTTCAGGGTCACTGTTGATAAATGAGGAATTAATTGACTTCACTGGAGGAAGAGGATATATTGAAAAAGACTGGGGACACTCCTTCCCGTCAGCCTATATCTGGATGCAGTCAAACCATTTCACCACACCCGGAATGTCACTTAAGGCCTCTGTGGCAAGGATTCCCTGGGTCACCGGCAATTTCACCGGCTTCATTGCTGGATTCCGGCAAGGGAACAGATTACACAGGTATACTGAGTATAACGGCGCAAGGCTTAGCAAACTTGAAGCCTCCGGTCCGCTGGTCAACATGGAGTTAAGAAACAAGACCACAGTAATCACTCTTTCCGCTCCCGTTGATCAGGCTACCTCACTCGCTTCTCCTGTCAAAGGACTAATGGGCGGCCGCATAGAAGAGAGCATGACCTCAATCATCAGCGTCACCCTGTGTGACCGCAAAACTGGCAAAGTAATTTTCAGCGGTGAGGGCCGCAATGCAGGAATTGAGAAATCAGGTGACACCAGTACACTCCATAAACCCTGAAGTATCATTTGTCACGACTCTGTTGTTTAAAAACATCTTTGAGACATTTCCATTTCAGTTAACTTTGCGGCTACTATTTAAAATCGGACAATTTGAGTTATAAAATAAAGATACAATCCATTGCTCTTGCGATGATCCTGTCAGGATTTTCAATGATAACCACGGCGCAGGAGCAACCATTATCACAAGACAGTGTAAGAAAAAATGCCGCGAAAGTCTTCATTGACTGCCGTAGTTGTGACATGAGCTTCACCAGGCAAGAGATCCCATGGGTGAATTATGTCAGGGACGTGAAGGAAGCAGAGGTATATGTTCTTGTTACGAGTCAAAAAACAGGTAGCGGTGGTGACAGATTTACCTATACATTCCACGGCACGAACAGATTCAAAGGGATGAATGACACCCTTCTCTTTACAAGTAATCCCAATGAGACAAGCACGGAGATAAGAGAGAAGCGAACGAATCTCCTGAAAGCCGGACTGCTAAGGTATGCGTCAAGAACTCCGGTAATGCAAGAGATTAAAATATCGCATAACCATGAGATGGAGCAGGAAGAAATCGTTGACAACTGGAATTACTGGGTCTTTGAACTCCAGACCAGTCCCCGTATCAACTTCGAGGAATCTTATCGCAGATTAGAGTATAGAAACTCAATTAACATCTCAAAAGTGACTCCTGACATTAAGCTGGAGGTATCAGTTGACCAGCGCTATAACAGACAGCGTTTTATCGGGGATGATGATGACACAACATATATAAGGAGCTCCAAACGATTTGACAATCTCTTTGTCAAGAGTATGGGAGAGCACTGGTCAGCCGGCCTGAGATGGGAGATAAGCTCCTCAACTTCGCAGAACTACATATTTAATAATGTATTCCTGCCCTCGTTGGAATACGACCTGTTCCCCTATTCCGAAGCCACTCACCGTCAGTTAAGGTTTCTCTATAGTATTGGATACCAGTATAGTAATTACATAGACACAACAATCTATAACAAGAAGAATGAAAACCTCTTCCTTCAGCAGCTGCGTGTGGCTTATCAGATACAGGAAAAATGGGGCTCAGCAAATCTCTCCCTTTCAGGTTCTAATTACCTCCATGGCCTTTCAAAAAGCATGGTCCAGCTAGATGCCTCAATAAGGGTCAGAATTTTCAAGGGACTCTCCATCTCACTCAATGGCGGAGCTGCATACATTAATGACCAGATGAACCTCGCCAAGGGAGAGCTCTCAGAAGCAGACAGGCTGCTCAGACTTAAGCAACAGGCAACAAGTTACAATATTTATGGAAGTTTAAGCCTTACTTACACTTTCGGCTCTATCTACAACAACGTCGTAAACCCGAGGTTCGGTGGTAGCGGGAATAACAATTACGACTGATATATGACTTGCTCCGGTACTCTTTTACAAGTGTAAAAAAAGGAAAAAGAGACCCTGAGTTTTATTATCTTTGCGTGCGTAAAGAATTCTCCTCCCGGATTATTAAAACACTCTTTATCTGCACATTATGGCCAAAGAAAGCATTCTTTTTTTCGAGACACCCTCAAAAAGTATTATTGCTGCCGCTACTGCAGTAGATCTGAATCATGATGAGTTGAGCAGGCTCTTGTGGCTCTTCGGCAATGCCCGCCTTCTGGAGGGCAAATCTGCAGACGGCACATTTATTGGTCCCCGTCGTGAGATGATAACCCCATGGAGCACAGGTGCGGTGGAGATTACCCAGAACATGGCAGTGCACGGGATAACAAGAATAGAGGAGTATATTCCGGCAGCCGGTGACAACCCTGATCATGACCCTATGCTTCAGCGTATATACCATGGGCTTGATCAGGATATATTCACTGTTAACCACGAACCTGAACCGGTAAGGGAGATAGATGATATTCCGGAATATAACATACAGCAGGGCCTTGCTCTCAGCGATGGGGAGATAAAATACCTTGAGAACCTGAGCCGCAACCTCGGCAGGAAACTGACCGACAGCGAGGTC
>CAYQNT010000087.1:0-11173 GCA_964418865.1 uncultured Rikenella sp. | reverse complement strand
ACGGCGCAATTTACACAAATATTTGTGATGGCAGCAGCCTCAGGTCATTTCACCGCAAAGAGGCCTTGCCAGGTTGTTGATGATTCTGTCATTGGTCATACCGCTGCCAAGGAGTATCATCATCTTGGTAACAGCAGCCTCAGTGGTGATGTCCCTGCCGCTGATGACACCTGCACTAAGCAGTCCGGCTGAGGTCTCGTAGAGACCCATCTCCACGCTGCCGGCCTGACACTGCGTCACATTAAGAACAATTCCGCCGTCATTAATGAAAGAGCGCAACTCATCAAGGAACCACTCTATTGTTGGAGCGTTCCCCGTCCCGTATGTCTCAAGTATGAGTCCGCGCACTCCTGCAGAACGTATTATGGCATGCACTGTCTCTTGCCTTATTCCGGGAAAGAGCCTCAGCACTGCCACTCCTGTATAAATACTATCCGTACAGGTAATATGCCGCCTTACAGTCGGGTATCTTATTATATTGCGTTTATAACGTATCTGCAGTCCGGCCTCTGCCAGCGCCGGCAGGTTGGGAGAAGCGAAGGCATTGAAGTGTTCGGAACTGTATTTGACCGTCCTGTTGCCGCGCAACAACTTATTTTCAAAGTAGATGCATACCTCAGGAACGATAGGCAGTCCGTTTTCGCAGGCAGCAGCAATCTCAACAGCAGTAATGAGGTTTTCTTTGCCGTCAGTACGGAGAACACCGATAGGCAGCTGGGAACCGGTAAAGATGACCGGTTTTTCAAGTCCCTGCAGCATAAAACTAAGGGCTGAGGCCGAATAGGCCATCGTGTCAGTGCCGTGAAGAACAACAAATCCGTTAAACCTGTCATAGCCGGCGCAGATGGTCTCAGCCAGCTTTACCCAGGTGTCAGGACTCACATCTGAGGAGTCAATTACAGGATCAAAAGTCACCGTCTCTATTGTAAAGCCAAAGCGGCGTAGCTCGGGTACCTGTTTGGAGATATGCCTGAAATCAATAGGCACAAGCATCCCTGTTACAGGGTCATTTACCATACCAATGGTGCCACCGGTATAAATTATGAGTATTGATTTTTTGTTTTCCATAGGTTAAAGCTTAAAGAGCCTTCTGGCATTGGAAGAAGAGATGTCTGCCACTTCGGCAGGGGATATGGATAGTACTTCGGATAGCTTGTCGATCACCAGAGTTAGGTACATGCTCTCATTCCTTTTACCCCGGTGAGGTACAGGAGCAAGGTAAGGCGCGTCGGTCTCAAGAAGGATATTATTTATCCCTGCCTCAAGGGCCGCTTCGCTCTGCTTACCGTTGCGGAAGGTCACCACGCCTCCGATGCCAATCATGAATCCCATCTCTGTCACCTTTCGTGCATCGGCGGCATGGCCCGGGAAAGCGTGAAAGACGCCTGTCACTCGTCCTATGCCGAATGAGCTGATCTCTTCTATTATGACGTCAAGCGACTCACGGGCATGAATGATCACAGGCATTTGGTAATATTCAGCAAGTTCAAGATGGCGCCTGAATGAGTTTTTCTGTTCTTCGAGAAATGTCTTGTCCCAGTACAGGTCAATACCGGTCTCGCCTATGCCGTAATACTTATGTTCACTGAGGTTCTTCTCAATGATGCCTAGCTCATTCAGGTAGTTCTCCTTCACCGAGGTAGGATGGAGCCCCATCATTGGCAGACAGATGCCCGGGTATGACTCTTCAGCGGCCAGCATCGGACCAACAGAGGATGAATCTATATTGGGCATCATTATTTTCCGTATCCCTGCGTCGAGCGATCTCCTGATCACCTCGTCGCGGTCTTCGTCAAACTCAGGCAGGTATATGTGGTTATGGGTATCAATTATCTGCATAGTACAAAACTAACTATTTTAAGGAATAGCACGAACTTCAGTCTTCAGTCTTCAGCCCTCAGCCCTCAGCCCTCAGCCTACAGCCTACAGCCAGCAGTCTCCAGTCTCCAGTTTCCAGGACTGCAGGACCGCAAGACCGAGCCCCGCTCGACGGGGCGACAGACTTTAGACTTCCGACCATCTTCTTCTCATGGCCTATTGCATTTCTTCATAATTCGTTTTAAATTTACTATGTCTCGCAAACATAATTACCATGACATCACTTGTGTACAAGATTGCTCTTGGCATGATTCCAGGTGTGGGCGATATCACCGCCCGCAAGCTTGTGGCATATGCCGGCAGCGTTGAGGCTGTCTTTACAGAGTCTTACCGCAGCCTTACCAGGATACCCGGTGTGGGGGAGGCCCTGGCGTCAGCCGTAACCGGCCATGAATATCTTGACGCCGCGAAGCAGGAAGCAGAGTTTGTTGACAAGCATGGCATAAAAGTCTTCTTTTATCTTGACGATGACTACCCTGTGAGGCTTCGCCAGTGTGAGGACTCACCTGTCACCTTTTACTTCAGAGGTAAGACAGACCTCAACGCTGCCATGATACTTAGCATAGTAGGCACCCGTCATGCCACCCAGAACGGACGGGAACTGTGTCAGAGCATAGTAGCCGGGCTGGCAGAGCACTTCCCCCAGCTGTTGATAGTGAGTGGACTAGCTTACGGAATTGACATCACAGCGCATAAGGCAGCACTGGCCAGCGGACTACCTACAGTGGCTGTTCTGGGACACGGACTACGGACAATATACCCGTCAGTTCATGCAGGTGTGGCAAGGGCGATGCTGGATAATGGTGGCCAGATCACCGATTTCTCATCATCAACGCTGCCGGAGAGAAACAACTTCATAAAACGTAACCGCATCATAGCAGGTATCTCCGATGCCACGCTGATAGTAGAGTCAGGCGCGCGGGGCGGAGCACTCATCACCGCTGATATTGCCGCGTCATACAACCGTGATGTGATGGCTGTGCCTGGTCGTCCGGGCGATGAGTGGTCTGCCGGCTGTAACGCACTGATCAGATGCAACAAGGCAGCACTGGTTGAGAAAGCTGAAAATATTGAATACCTCCTTGGCTGGAAGCCTGCCACTCTGACGGCACCGTTACAGACCGCACTTTTCACGGCAATGACCGACAAGGAAAAGGTGATATATGATGCACTCATGAGCGAGGGCGACCTGACCATAGACATACTGGCACGGTTGGTTGAGATTCCCGTCTATAAACTTTCCGCTATCCTCCTGCAGATGGAACTGGCCGGAGTAATAGCCCCCGGCCCGGGAAGTGTTTACAGGATTCGCGCATAAAAAGAAAAGGCAGATCTGACCTGTATGTACAGTATCTAACCTGCCTGAAAAAGATAAAGGCAGGTCCGCAGACCTGCCTCTATGATATAATCATTTAGTATCCTGTGCGAATCTACACCAGACCCTGATCAACCATTGCATTGGCTACTTTCATGAAGCCTGCTATATTGGCGCCCTTGACATAATCAATATATCCGTCTTTGCTGGTGCCGTGCTTGACACATGCACTGTGGATGTTGACCATGATAGTTTTGAGCTTCTCATCAACTTCTTCCCTGCCCCAGTTGAGCTTCTGGGCGTTTTGAGACATCTCAAGTCCTGATGTGGCTACGCCACCAGCATTGACCGCTTTGCCCGGAGCAAAGAGCACTTTGTGCTTCTGGAACTCTGCAATGGCTTCAGGAGTACAACCCATGTTTGAAACCTCAGCAACAAGCATAACGCCGTTTTTAACCAGTGTCTTTGCATCATCACCGTTCAGCTCATTCTGTGTTGCACAAGGAAGAGCGATGTCAACCTTCACTTCCCATGGTTTCTTTCCGCTTACAAATGTTGATCCCTCGAATTCTTTTGCATACGGAGCAACAATATCCTGATTTGAAGAGCGCAGTTTAAGCATATAATCTATTTTTTCGCCCTTAATACCTGCCGGATCATAAACATAACCATCAGGACCTGAAATTGTTACAACAACTCCTCCCAGCTCAGTTGCTTTGAGAGCAGCTCCCCATGCTACGTTGCCGAAACCGGAGATAGCGATCTTCTTGCCTTTGATAGTATCTTTTTTAACTGCAAGCATTTCCCGGGTAAAATAAATACCTCCGAAGCCAGTAGCTTCAGGACGTACGAGTGATCCTCCCCAGTTCAGGCCTTTGCCTGTAAAAACGCCGGTATGGTGTCCTGCCAGTTTCTTATACATCCCGTAAAGGAAACCTATCTCACGACCACCAACACCTATATCACCTGCCGGAACGTCGGTCTCAGCACCAATGATTTTCCAGAGCTCAAGCATGAACGACTGGCAGAAACGCATAACTTCGTTCTCTGACTTGCCTTTAGCATCAAAATCAGATCCGCCTTTGCCGCCACCCATAGGAAGGGAGGTCAGAGCGTTCTTGAAGATCTGCTCGAAGCCGAGGAACTTCAGGATTGAGAGATTGACTGTCGGGTGGAAACGGATACCACCCTTGTACGGTCCTATGGCGTTATTAAACTGCACTCTGTAACCGAGGTTGACCTGAACATTGCCCTGATCGTCCATCCATGGCACCCTGAATGTTAATATCCGGTCAGGCTCTATAATTCTCTGAAGAATGCCAGCCTTGGCAAACCTTGGGTTCTCATTATAGACCTCCTCGATAGATTCGAGGACTTCCTTCACAGCCTGATGATACTCGACCTCACCCGGATGCTTCTTCTCAAGCTCAGCCAGAATCGTTTTTACTTTCATGTTAATTTATATTTGAGATTATTGAATTAGATAAAATTATATCATTCTCAAAGGTGATGTAATCGCCCGTATTTTAAAATGATTTTGCTCATGTTTTATTCGAGCCGGGTTAAATAACTGGTTTATAGCCGTTAAGAGCTTCACCAATTTTAGCTCTCTCAGCTTGTGAAAGTGCCGATATGCTGACTGGACTGTATGCTGCTTTCTTGCCCTGTACCTGCTGGTACAGCATTATATAATGGTGTAATCCAAACATCTTACTTTTGATCTCATAACCCGCAAATTTCTCTGTGGGGATCTCAATGCTTCTGCTCTTGCCGGGCATCAAGCCCGGTGTGTACCACCTAAGGGTGATTTTCCGCCCGTCGGCAGAGAAGTAGATGTACCTGTATTTCATCAAAGTAGGCCATAAGATAAAAAGGAGATAAACCACTGTGACTACCACGGTAATTATCGTTACGGTCTTCGATGTCAAGGTGTTCCTGAAAACCCTTGGAAAGTAAGCCATGAAGACGTAGAGCACATAGATCAGCGTTGAGATAAACCCGATAAATCTTGCCAATACTATCCTTTTGCCATTTTCGAGAGTCATAATGGTGCTATTTTAAGCAAACCTAAGAATTATTTTAATATAACATTTTACAAGCTGGGAGGCTTATTCTCTCTTTTTCCGGAAGAACTTTTTCATCATTTCAGAACACTTTCCGGCGAGCACCCCTATTCGTACTTCAGTTTTAGGATGGAGTATTGCTGCACCGGTGGTGGTGTATCCTTTTTTCGGATCATGAGCGCCATAAACCACGGTTGATATCTGACTCCATGCCAGCGCTCCGGCACACATCACACATGGTTCTACAGTTATGAATATGCTGCATCCGGTCAGATATTTCCCGCCGAGATATGCTGCAGCTGCCGTTATTGCCTGCATCTCAGCATGGGCAGTAGGGTCATTAAGTGTCTCTGTGAGATTATGTGCGCGGGCAATAATGATCCCTCCGGCAACAATCACCGCACCGACAGGCACCTCATCGCGACTGGCAGCCTTTTCGGCTTCGGCCAGAGCTATCTTCATATAATATTCATCGCTTCCTTGCTCCATGAGATCAGATATTGGGTTCAGGATGAATGATCACTCTCATATTCCTGAATTCACTTTCCAGCCTTTCCTCGATAATATCGCACTGCCGGTGGATGATCTCAATGGTCTCATGAGCCGGCACATTGAAATGAAACTCCACGAATCGCTGGTGCCCCGCACTCCTGGTACGCAGATCATGATAGTCCACATTCATCTCCTGAAGGATACTATTAAGCTTCTCCAACTCTGTGTCTGACAATGATGTGTCAAGCAGGGGCGAAAATGCCTTACGGAGAAGCATCCACGACTCATATATTATAATTACAGCAACAATGAGGGCAATGACCGGATCGAGTATGTGCCAGCCGGTGATCCACATTAGTGCCAGTCCAACAGCAACGCCGGCGGAAGTGATTACATCGGTTCTGAGATGGAGGGCGTCGGCCTCAAGGGCCATGGATTCAGTCTCACGGGCCACTTTGTAAAGCCTCTTCGATATAAACGTGTTCACAACTGCTGAGACAGCCATTACAATGATGCCAAGTATGGGTATAGCAGTCACCTCAGGGTGCATGAGCCTGCCAACGGCCTCGTAAATGATCCATGCTGAAGCTACAAAGATCAGCATCGCCTCAATCACTCCGGAAACATTCTCGACTTTTCCGTGGCCGAAGGGGTGCCTCTCATCAGCAGGTGTGCCCGATATCTTTACGGCAAAGAAGGCAATGATGGCCGCTACCAGATCTATAGATGAGTGGATGGCCTCAGAGATGATACTTACGGAACCGGTAATGACTCCGGCCGCCAGCTTAATGATTATCAGCAGGCTGTTGGAAATCACTGAGAGTCTGGCTGTCTTTGTTTTCAGGATCGTGGTCATGACCCGGGAAATCGGTTTTGATATTATGCAAGTTTAGAAAAAAGGAACGAGAAGTCAGCGTAAAGTTATTACAGTTTATTACCGGGAATAGCTTATTTTTGTTAACTCAGAAATTTAAAAAATGTACAGGACACATACATGTGGAGAGCTGTCAATCAGCAACAAGGGAGAAAAGACAACCCTGTCGGGATGGGTTCAACGGTCGAGGGATCTGGGAGGGATGACCTTTGTAGATCTGCGTGACCGTTACGGCATCACGCAGCTGGTTTTCAACATGGAAATCAATTCAGCCCTTTGCATGCAGGCCCGGAAACTGGGGCGCGAGTCCGTTGTGCAGGTGTCTGGTATCATTGCAGAGCGAAGCTCAAAGAATTTGAAACTCCCAACAGGTGAGATTGAGATAATTGTTGAGAACATAAATGTGCTCAACACCTCGGATACACCTCCCTTTACCATTGAAGACAACACTGACGGCGGCGACGAGCTGCGGATGAAATACCGGTATCTTGATCTTCGCAGGCAGAGTGTACGATCGAATATCATATTGAGGCATAAGATGGCGCAGGAGGTACGGCGTTACCTTGACGGACATGGATTCATAGAGGTGGAGACACCTGTTCTCATCAAGTCAACACCTGAGGGTGCACGTGATTTTGTTGTCCCTTCACGCATACATAACGGCGAGTTTTATGCTCTGCCGCAGAGTCCCCAAACATTCAAGCAGCTGCTTATGGTTGCCGGGTTTGACAAGTACTTCCAGATAGTAAAATGCTTCCGCGATGAGGATCTGCGCGCTGACCGTCAGCCTGAGTTTACGCAGATTGACTGCGAAATGTCATTCATTCATCAGGATGACATACTGAATATGTTCGAGGGGCTGGCACGCCATCTCTTCCGTGAGGTCAGAGGACTGGAATTTGAAAAGGTATTCCCGCGCATACCTTATGATGAGGCTATGAGCCGGTATGGCACAGACAAGCCTGACATCCGGTTCGGGCTGTGCATCACAGCGGTCACTGAGGCTGTCAGGGGAAGAGGCTTTGCACCTTTTGATGATGCTGAATACATTGGAGCAATTGTGGCTGAAGGGTGTGCCGGCTATTCGCGAAAGCAGCTTGACGAGCTGACGGAGTATGTCAGGCGCCCGCAGATAGGGGCCAAAGGAATTGTCTGGGCCCGGCTTGAGACTGACGGGACGGTGAAGTCATCAGCAGACAAATATTTCAGTGCTGACGATCTTATGAAGTTAGCTGGTATGGCTGGTGCTGTTGCCGGTGATCTGATGCTGATGATGGCAGGTGAGGAGGAGAAGACCCTCAACGCTCTTGGCGAGTTGCGCCTTGAGATGGGCAGACGGCTTGGCCTTTGTGATGCTTCCGTCTATTCCCCGCTGTGGGTAGTTGATTTTCCGCTGCTGGAATGGGATACGGAGACAGGGCGCTGGTATGCCAAGCACCATCCTTTTACGGCTCCTAAGCCAGAAGATATTCAGTATATGCAGAGTGACCCCGGCAGAGTGCATGCCAATGCCTATGACCTCGTCATCAATGGCACTGAGATAGGAGGGGGATCAATCCGTATCCACGACCCGGAGACGCAGTCACTCATGTTCCGCACTCTGGGCTTCACTGAGGAGGAGGCACAAAAGCAGTTCGGGTTCCTGCTGAATGCGTTCAGGTTTGGGGCTCCGCCTCACGGGGGGATAGCCTTCGGCTTCGACAGGTGGACGGCTATCATGGGAGGGTCGGATACCATCAGGGACTTCATTGCTTTTCCCAAGAACAACCAGGCGCGCGATGTGATGATAGACACCCCTTCAACAATTAAGCAGGAGCAGCTTGACGAGCTGGGCCTGGTGATCAGAAAAACTGATAAATAAATTCGGATTATTATTTTTCCAAACGGTCGGCCTTTTTGGGTGCGGACTTCTGTTCCTGTGGTCTTGTGTAGGGAATAGAGAAGCAGAAGAGGGAGCCTTCTCCCGGAACGGAGCGTACCCATATCGCTCCTCCAAGAAGCTCAGCATAAGCTTTCGAGATAGAGAGGCCGAGGCCTGTGCCGCTATACTGCTTTGAGCTGGTGCTTTCTACCTGGAAGAAACGTTCAAAGACTTTCTCATGGTCCTCCGGGGCAATACCGATACCGGTATCTGAGACGAAGAACTCAACCATTTCGCCCCTGATGACATATCCAATCTCAATCCTGCCCTCACGTGTGAACCTCAATGCATTGTTGATCAGGTTGGAAAAGATTTGTATGACCTTGGTCTCATCAGCCATGACCAGCGCTTCGGTGTCATCAAGGTGGGTGGTGAAATTCATTATGAGGCTTTGCTGCTGAACGCGGAGCCGGTACTGTTCAAAGAGATTCCTGATAAGTTTGTTCAGGTTGACTGTCGTCCGGCTGACCTTTACCTGTCCTGTCTCGATGTTTGAGATGTCAACGATATCGGTAATGATTGACAGAAGCTGGTTGCTTGACTGATATATAATATCTATGTACTGCCTCCTGCTTTCGTCGGTAATGTCAGAGGCGCTAAGCAGGGTTGTGAATCCCACTATCGCGTTCATCGGGGTGCGTATCTCATGAGAGATATTATGAAGGAAGGCGGTTTTAAGCCTGTCGCTCTGCTCAGCTTTTTCTTTAGCACTGATGAGTTCCTCTTCAATTCGTTTCCTCTCGGTTATGTCTGAGATGAATCCCTCCAGGGCCACCAGCTTATCGCTCTCATAGTATCCGCGCCCTCTCTCCCAGACCCATTTTATGTTTCCTGATGAAGTGATGATACGATATTCAACGGTATACAGGTATCCGGTGTTGAGTGAAGCGTGTATATTGTCACGAACCATTGCCGCATCTTCGGGATCAATGATTGAGCCAAATGTCCTTATCTTGTTGTCTATGAACTCATTGGGAAGGTATCCTGCCAGCTCGTAGATGCCATCGCTAATATATTGCATCGTCCAGTTGGAGTCATTATCACAGCGGAAGACCACTCCACGCAGGTTATTGATAATGGTGCTTAGCTTCTTGTTGCTCTCGCGCATCTCCTCCTCAGTATGCTTTCGCTCCGTGATATCACGTCCGATGCTCTGATAGAAACGTACTCCGTCTACCTCCACAGTGTAAGCGCTGATCTCTATCGGGAAACTGGTGCCGTCACTACGCACGTTGACGGTTTCTGTAAATGACGTACCCTTTTCATTGAGATCTTTGGTATAGCTGGAGAGCAGGTGCGCTTCGTCGGGGGTACGTAGAACCGCGAGATCCATGCCTATGAGCTTCTCACGGGGATAGCCATATGCCGCCACAGCGCGTTCATTCGCTTCCACAATATTCCCATCGCTGTTTATCAGCAGTATAATATCATTTCCATGCTTCATCACAAAGTCGAGGTGCTTCATGATGGCCTGACGGTTCAGTTCCTCCTGCTGTCTCTCGCGGAGATAGCGCGACCTGGTTGATTTTATTAGCAGGTAGATTAAGCCAGCCAGTGTGACATAGACAAGACCCATAATTAGCCAGAGCATGGGGATCTCGTGCATGAACCTTTCCAGTATCTCTGATGTCTCCTTCTTGGCGATCAGGTACCAGTCGGTGCCCGATATTTTTTCGACGGAGGCCACTACCTCTGTTCCTGTGTAATCAATATATGTTCTGACCTCCTTCTGGTCTGCTGGCGGAGTCAGTGCGCTAAGCTCCATATCACCGGCGGCCAGGGTGATAGGCCCGTCATGTCCTGCCAGCCTTGATCCGTTGAGGTAGATCACAGAGTCACCCTCAAAACGGAAGAGTATGCATTCCGCGGTGCTTCCCGGCGTAGGCCAGGTTGAAAGCATCGGGAAGAGCTCCTTGTTAGGATCAAGGCGTATGACAAGTACACCTGCAATAACAGTGTCACCCTCATGCGGCATCCTCATGGGGATGAGTATGTCGAGGTGGAGGTATTCAACAACGGGAACCGAATGAAATTCAGTCATCGTTATTTTTTGGTCCGATATAGCTTTGGTGAGGTTCGATCTTAGGAAATCGCCAACCACAGCCTCGGAAGGAGGAAATGCAATGCCGGGGTTGCCTCCTGCGTCTACCAGCACTACCCCTCCAAAGTCATAACTTTCTATCAGTGTTTTCAGGAGTTGGATAAGCCTTGATTTCTCCCACGCAGCATTGTCCTTGATGAACATGGCATCTATATGCTCCACCAGTGTGATGTTATCATGGATTAGCCTGGCGTCATTGAGCCGTTCGGTCTTCCAGCCGGAAACCTGTTCAGCCTTGAGGTTTGCGACGGCTTCCATCTCTGTTTCTGCATCTCGGAGGATTCTTTGTTTCTGGCCCGATGAATAGATTATAATTACGGCAGTAAGAGCGGCTGCGGTGAACAGTAGCACGCTCACGGGGATCCATGGGAATGGCGACTTATGAATTATTTTATTCATCTGGTTGCTGCGGTACCATATGTCGACCGGGATACTAAGATAATAAAATGTCAAATATACAACCTGCAGGGGCTGGTGAATATTGTGTTGTAGGCGGGAATTAACACAGCTCCTGATTGCCACATTGACA
>CAYQNT010000086.1:6178-11494 GCA_964418865.1 uncultured Rikenella sp. | reverse complement strand
GTCCCCGGTTCCTGCTCCGGATTCTCGGGGAGAGTCCCCTGATCTGCATCCTTCCGGTGAATCCCCGTCTCCTGCTCCTGTTCTGAGCTCCATAACAACCAGGTCGTTCTTCAGAGCTGTTATTACAAAATTATTGTTTTCGTAAAACCGTACCCCTGCGATGTTGTCAGCGTATACCTTCAGCGAGATCACTGAGGTCTGCTGCCCGGCATTATCTATCAAGTCACGAAGCATGGCCCTTCCTGTTCCCTTTCCTCTTTCATCCTCCCTAACCACATACTTGTGTATATGGAGCTTCCCCGATCCTTTATCCGATGCGATAATATATCCTGCAAGCCCATCCCCGGAAAAACATGCCCGGCTCAGTTCCCACTTTCGCGGAAGCTTTGCCAGGTAGCTCTCTTCCTCCCAGTTATCATGAGGAACACCACGACTGATACTGATAATCTCCTCCAATTTTTCAGTCATCAGCTCCCGTGAAAGCAGCCTGAAGCTTAAATTGCTCATAGAATATATCTCAGCACCTCAAACGCCTCTGCATATTCATTCTCAAACTGCGTTCCCCGGGTGCGTGCCAGGCTTGTGATGAAGTCCTCATTCAGGTAATCCCTGTGTTTCTGCGTCTCGTAACAGTGGAGGGCCTCGATCTTCTTACGCAGGTGCCTTTTCTCCAGCTTGACAAAGCTCCTCGTCTCAAAGCTGATGTTGTTCCACGGCTGTTCATATCCAAGTATCGACACCTTCTTAAAGACCCGGAGGCCTTCAGAGGCAATGACCTGGTGATCCTGATGTATGTCGTTGGGCGAGGGCACAAAAACTAGGTCCGGTTTAATGCTCTCTCTCAGCTTCACTATCTCTTCCAGTATCTCCTGCCTCTGTTCAGGGAAATTTCTGACCCTGAATCTGAATGTATAAAGTCTGCTTTCATCCACCCCCAGAACACTCATTGCCTTGTGAAACTCCTTCAGCAGGGCATCTTTCGGAAAGCCCGGCAGAAGTGAATCTTCAGCGATGGAAAATGAGACTACATGGACCTCCCTGCCCTCTTCCACAAATTTTGCTATTGAACCGCCGCAGCCAAGCTCAGCGTCATCAGTATGCGGTGCAAGAACTAATACCTTTTTCTTCATTTGCTCTAATTATTAATGATACGGAGCCCTGGTCTCCATCAGGCTTATGAGGCTCTTTTTTTGCCTGATGCGGTCCTGACTATTCCTATGAATTCGGTGTAACCGTTAAACCTTAATGCGCCCGTGGCCAACAGGTACAAACCGAGTCCGGCCACACCCTGAATTGCAAGCTTAAGTAACGTGCTCTCAAGCGAGTCGGTAAGATAATATGCCGGAAACATAATGACTATGCTGACAACGAGATAACGCAGCAAGCCGGAGAACTGACTCCATACCCCGGCTGATATATACCTTTTGATCATAACTGCCCCGTAGGTAAAAACAAAGCCCATGGCAAAAATCTGCCCGGTGACAAGCCCGGTGACTCCCCACCTGACTCCTATAACTATTGCAACAGTAAGTGCAACCTTGTGCCATATCATCATCTTCAGATAACTACCCGCCTGACCTATGGCTTTAAGCATACCTGCCTGCAATGAATAGACCGGATAAAATAGACCGGCTATGCACAGCAACTTCAGATAAGGCACTGCCGGAAGCCATTTATCCGTTATTAGAAATTTTATAAAAGGCTCCGCCGTAAAGAAAAGAAGGACAAACAGGGGTACGGATATGAAGTTAGCCAGCTCAGAGGCTCTCCTGAAGCTCTCCCTGATCACGGAGGTACCTTCAGCCTCTTTCTCACCGCCCTCATACCTGCTTCTGAGAGAACTGAAGGCAGGGAATGACACTGTGTTTATGACGGCAATCATGTTCTTGGAGATAAGGTTCCGGTATCCTGTAGCCCTGGTATAATATCCAAGATCATCAGCGGTGAACATCTTTCCAATAATAAGGTGGTTAATATTCAAAAACAGGTTATCGAGCAAGCTTACTCCAAGAATCTTTGACCCGAATCCAAAAAGATCCAGTGCTGATGACCGGTCAAAGCCAAAACCGGGTCTCCATCTCCCGTATGTCAGTATAATTACCGTGTAAGCCAGGTCACGGGATATCTGCAAACCTACAAGGCTCCATACACCATATCCTGTCAGTGCCATTGGTATGGCCACCGCACCGGAGACCAGCATCGCACTTACATTTATCCATGTAAGGGTCCGGAAGTTCAATTCCTTGGCCAGCCGGGTGGTCTGAACTATTGTTATTGACCTGATGATAATGCCTATGCCCAGAACAATAATAATGTTCCTGAGCACCTCCTGGCTGAAGAACCCCGCGATCCAACCGGATGAGACCCAAAGCAGGAAAAAGATAATAATGCCTATTGCCAGGTTGATAACAAATACGGTCGAGTAATCCCGTGATGTAACCTCCTTTTTATGTATAAGCGACTGGCTGAAGCCGCTGTCAACAAGTGTATCGCCGATAGCAATAAAGATGGCGACCATGCCGAGGATACCATACTCTCCCGGAGAGAGTATTCTTGCCAAAACTATCCCTATCAAAAACCTTGCAGCCTGTTGTCCGGCATTGCCTGCAAAATTCCAGAGAGCGCCCCTGATCGTTCTTTCCTTCAGCTCCCCCATCGGTAACGCGACTTCAATTCGCGGAATACAAACCAGCACCCGGCAATGAATATTCCTATTATCAGTATGTCAGCCGGATACCTGAACCTGCCGGCATCTCCGAGAACATTGGCATACCAGTTTGATAATGGGAAATACCATATCATCCCATATAACACCAGCATATCCGATCCGGCTCGTAACCCGCCTTTTTTAAAGACCATACGTAAGAAATGAATTACAGATCCTCCATAAACGCTAAGAATCACAGCCATGAACAACAGCTTGTAAATCTTGATAACCGACGCCGGCAATCTATTCAGGTTTAAATCTGTATTTCCGGGAAGGGTGGGCGAGATGTGCTTGAAAGTATAAATGAATGAATAGAAGCGTAGCCGCGACAGCTCTGCTTTGTTTTGCCTCGCAATAATCTCGTAAAATGGTGCAAGCTTCTCACCCAGCATCCTGATTCCTTCGGTACCGGCATCCAGGTGATAATATTCAAGAAGCGGACCTTTGGCCTCTCTGTATAAAAGAAACCCGCTTACCTGAGGCCTGAAACGGTCATTAAGCTTACTGACCATGCTGTTTGACAAGAGAGAACCCTTTTTCACATTCTCCTTACCGGAATCTATCAATACGGCTTTTGCTTCCAGGAATATTTTAAAAACTTCCTCATATTCAGGGCCAACACTGTTTGAGGCATTGATCGTACCGGGTACAGCCCAGCGCTGACCGGTATGCTGTCTTGGTAACAACTCAAATTTGCCGTTTGTCCGGTAATTATATAAAGACCAAAGGCTGAGGATCGCCAGCAGGGAAACTGTAAACACTGAAAGTCCTGCCATAAGGCTTCCAATGCGAGCCAGCCCTTCCCTGATAAAATGGATAACAACAATTACTGCAATGATTACTGCCGGCAGTCCCAGTGTATTGAACCTGGTCAGAATCAGGAGAGCTGCAGCAGCGCCAGATGCAAATGCCAGCCCAGGGGAACCCCTCTTAAGATAACCTGATAGAAGGTAAACCGTCAGGGTAAACAAAAAGAGAGCCAGCGTCTCCGTAACCATCATATAACCAAAATATATGGTGGTGAGGTTAAGTATTCCTGCCAGACCAGCGATAAACGCAATCCAGCTTCTGCCGGTCAGATCAATAATAATCCTGTAGATGATCAGTGACGAGATGAAGATCAGCAGATACTGTAAGATCATCAAAGGCACCAGAAAGTGAGCTTCGCCAAAGATTAGCATGAACCCTCCCAGTACTATCGAATAGAGCGGGGAACGGTGTGTGAGTAACTCTGTGCCTGCTCCGGGTAAACCGAAAATCTGCCTGGCAAGGTCAAGATAAGCAGGGTAGTCTCCCTGCGCCTCATAGGTTATCGGCCGGAACAGTAATGCATAAAGAATACAGAGAGCGCCGCTGACAAAAATGAATATGTAATAATTCGATCTTCTACCGCTTACCCTCATCTTGCTATTTCATACCTCCTTACCTGCATCCCCTCAAATTGCTTTCCCTGCCACTACTTCTCCTAATAGTGCTTCCCTGCTACAACCTTCCTGCTTCTTTCTTTTTCTTAATAATATAGCCCGGCCTTCCTTTCACCTCCTCATAGATCCTCCAGATATATTCGGCTATGATGCCAAGAGAAAACAGAATTACACCAGAGAAAAATGAGATAATCACCACCATTGATGTCCACCCCGGAAGTTTCTCGCCCCAGAAATCAGGATTACCGAAGAGGGCGATGTAACCGTAGAAAACGATCATACAGAGTGCAGCAACGGCAAAAAGCATTCCCACCCATGTAATGATTCTGATAGGCCATGTTGAACCTGAGAAAAATATGTCCTTGAAAAAGCGGATCTTCTTTTTCATTGTCCATCTCGACTTCTGATTCTGGCCTCTTATTCTCTCATAAGGAATAAAATATGGACTGAATCCCAGTCGCAGCACCTCCGGTATAATAGCGGTATTGATGGGATGGATACGTTCATTCAGCAGATCAATCAGCTCACGATCGATAAGGAAGGCGTCAGCACCTCCCTTTGGGAACTTAACCTCTGACATGAGATTGATGATGCGATAGAAAACCCGGGCTGCCAGATCGGTGAAAAAGCCATCGTCCCTGCTGGTGCGATGGGGTATGATTACCTTCTCGCCGGCCTCCCATAGTCGGTACATCTCAACCAGCTTGTCATAGGGCAGCTGCTCATCATCGGGGATGAAGGTGGCGCAGCCTCCGGTACAAAGACTTAATCCTGCAAAGACAGCATAGTTTGAGCCATGGTTGCGGCTTAACTGATATGCCCTCACATTGTTCCGGCTCTTCTCAAGTTCCAGCGCCATGGAATAGGAGTCATCCTCTGATCCGTCATCAATGACAATGAACTCAAAGGGAATTTCATTTGCCGCCATCACTGCGCTGACCTTGCTGTAGGTCCCGGCTATCCGCCCTTTACTGTAATATGACAACAGAATTATACTGAGCATCTTATTTGAAGCTGTTAATTATCTCCGTGACTCTGACATACTCATCCTTTTCCATCACCTGGCTGATAGGAAGGCTTAACACCTCACGGTGTATCTTTTCCGTAACAGGGAAACTCAGAGTGTTCATCTCGCGGTAAGCCTGCTGCTTATGCGGCGGAACCGGATAGTGTATCAATGTCTGA
>CAYQNT010000086.1:0-6168 GCA_964418865.1 uncultured Rikenella sp. | reverse complement strand
TGTCCCTTTCCGGGTGACGTATAACGAAGAGATGGTACACATGTTCTGTATTATCAGCAACTGCCGCTGGAGGATTATTCCCAGGCAATGCGGAACTGTTGTCAGGTAATACGGGATTGTTACCGGGTAATACCAGACCGGGTAGAGTAAGATGATCATGGTAATACTGCGCAATAATCCGCCTTTGCTGGTTGTCAGTATCAAGCCGCGACAGCTTGACACGTAGTGCTGCTGCCTGAATCTCATCAAGACGCGAATTTAACCCCTGGTAGTCGTTAACATATTTCTTCGTTGACCCGTAGTTGGCCAGTGCTCTTACAACAACTGCAAGCTCATCATCATTTGTTGTCACCGCTCCGCCGTCACCAAGTGCTCCCAGATTCTTGCCGGGATAGAAACTGTGGCCCGCAGCATGGCCCAGTGATCCGGTGCGCCTGGTGGTTTCCTGCCCCATGTGTTTCACTCCCTGAGAGCCTGTATCTGAGCACCCATGAAGAATGGCTCCTGCCGCCTGCGCATTATCCTCTATGATCTTAAGGTTATGTCTCTTCGCTATCTGCTCAAGCTCTCCTGACCAGCAGACCCTCCCATAAAGGTGAACAACCATGATCGCCCTGGTACGTGGAGTAATATGCTTCTCAACCAGGGAGATGTCTAGATTATAGGTCGTTATATCAGGCTCAACCAGAACAGGTATGAGGCGATTATCAGTGATGGCCAGTATGGATGCTATGTATGTGTTCGCCGGAACAATCACCTCATCACCTTCCTTCATGACACCAAGCTCAATCCATGCCTTCAGTATGAGTCGCAGGGCGTCAAGCCCATTGGCTACCCCTATACAATTCCTGGATCCGTTGTATTCAGCATACTCCCTATCAAATGCAGACACCTCTTCTCCAAGCAGGTACCAGCCGTCATGGACCACTCTCTGAATAGCCTCAGAGAGACCCGGCTCAAAGCTTTCAGTTATCTTCTGAATATCAAGAAATTTGATCATTGTCTTGAATATGAATAAACATGTGTTACATAACCAAGCCTGAACCCCGCCTTCTCCCAGGTGCGTATGGCAGGTCTGTTGGCTGCCTGTGTTATTGTTGTCAGGATATCGGCATTCTTATCTTTCAGCTCACTGATAACTCCTGCAAGTAAATGGTACAGCCATCCCTGATGTTCTGTGCCGTCAACTGCTGCCAGCACCAGTTTGGCAATATTGAGATCCATAATCTTTTCCGGGTTATTGGCGGCAAGAAATCCAAAAGGCTCCCTGCCCGGAAGATCAGGAACAATTACCATGTCTGCAAAACCCTTGACTGACGCCTCTGCAAATGTACCAAGATAGCCATCAGCCGTTTCGGTTGAAAAGGCCGGATCAGCATGCACCCGGTCATACCTGTTACGCATTCTCATGGCGACATCCTTTAACGCCGGGATGTCTTTTATTTCAGCTCTTCTGACAGGCGCACCCGGAGGGGCAGCCTCATCAAAGGCAGTGAAGTAATAGTTTAACCGGGTCTCCACCAGCCTGAATCCGGTATTAGACAACCCCTGTATCAGCATCAGGTCCTCGCACGGTACGTTAATGGAAATGTACCCATCATCTCCTGCTACCTCTTCAGTGAAACGGTTTATAGCCCTGCTTAAGATATCCATCCTGTCATGAGCCGGCAGAATAAGATCTGCCCTGATGACCCTCCTGTTGAAATACTCCGAATCCCACGCAAGATCTCTCCTTCCCCTCTGTTATCTCACTTTTGAGCGGACCGGTGAATGTCACCCTGCACATCTCATCCTTACTTACTTTATGAAGGAAGCTGTAAGGGGAGTAAAACGATAATGCGGGCGCCTTCAGATCAAGCAACCCCAAAAACTCATCCCTGATTTTGTCCTGAGACAACAAATCTCCTGAACTCCTCATAGTCCTTGATATATTCATTATCGTCAAACGGCATCGACGTCAGCATCAGGCATATCGCCCCAGCAGAAAAGTTAAGCTCATGAGCCCATATACCGGGAGGTATATGTAACCCGTAGAATGGCCTGTTAAGGTAAATGATCTTCTTTTCATCGCCATCGTCAACCTCCACCTCAAAACTGCCGCTGGCAGCAATGATAAACTGATGACACTCACGGTGGGAATGTGCTCCCCTGGCTTCACCGGCAGGTATGTCATATATCCAGAAAACTCTTTCGACCTTAAAAGGAACCTCTTTGATTCCATCCGCAATGGACATGTTGCCGGCCTTAAAATGCACCTTGGGCAACTCTATTATACGGCAGTCGTTTATACGTGCTCTCTTCATAGCGACACCTCCTTCAGAAACTGATCAAAGTCCCTTATGTAATCATTGGAATCAAAGTTCGTTGAGGAGAGTACCAGCGCCAGCGAATTGGTTGAGAAATTTTCCATCTTTCGCCATACCATCTTCGGGACGTATACCCCGTCATACGATCGGTTCAGAGAGAAACGAAACTCGCGCTTGCCGTCATGAAGCACCACATCAAAGCTACCTGACAAGGCAGCTATCAGCTCTTCGTTCTGCCTGAATGCATGACTGCCCCTGAACTCACCTCCGGGTACATCATATATCCAATAAACCCTGTTTATTATAAAAGGGCAATGCTTTTTCCCCTCAACAAAGGTGAGATTACCTCTATCATCAAAAATTTTCGGGAGATAAATAAGTCGTGGTTCTGCCATCTTTATACAATTTTCTTCCTGCTGTACCGGGATATCCTTTTTTTGCTGCGTTTTTTTACCTCCCGGGACAGGAATTATGAGTGCCATCCATATAGAAAAGCATGATCATATACTAATCCTCCGGTTCGTCAGTCACACCGATATGATGCCTAACATGATGTATTTCTGATTCTTAGATCAATTGTGACCTGTTCAGGTGTGCCAGATAGGACAAATATAGAAAAGAACCCTTCATATGACCGGTTAATAAGCTTATAGGTTATCAACATACCATTCCACAGCTCTTTTCAGTCCTTCGCTAAACAGCACCTGCGGCTGGTACCCCAGTAGCCTGACAGCCTTGCCCACGCTGGCCATGCTGTGCGGTATATCTCCCTGCCTGACAGGACCGTGCAGAGGATCCACCTTTGATATCGAGATGTCATATGCAGCAAGATAGCTTCGCAGCATGATGGTCATATCGTTAAGGTTGACCGAGTCGCCGCAGGCGACATTATAAACCTGGTTCAGTGCAGCAGGATTTTCAACTGTGGCTGCAAGGTTATTAGCATAAACCACATTGTCAATATAGGTGAAATCGCGCGAGTTGCTGCCATCACCGTGTATTACCGGCGGCTCATGCTTCATGAAGATCTGGGTAAACTTAGGGATGACAGCTGCATACGGTCCCTCAGGATCCTGCCTGCGGCCAAAGACGTTGAAATAGCGAAGACCTACCGTCTCCATCTCATACAGACTCCCAAATATGCGGGCATACTCTTCATCTACCAGCTTGGTGATGGCATATGGCGATAGTACCTTCCCTGTGCGCTCCTCAACCTTGGGCAGCTCGGCAGAGTCGCCGTATACCGAAGAGCTGGTAGCATAGACGAAGCGTTTGATACCTTCATCACGCGTGGCGATGATCATGTTCAGGAAACCCGTGACGTTGACAGCATTAGTGGTTGCCGGATCAGCAATACTACGGGGAACACTGCCCAGGGCAGCCTGGTGCAGCACCACATCCGCTCCCTTTACGGCTTTCCTGCAGGTCTCCTGGTCACGGATATCACCCTCTATGAGCTTGAAGTCAGGGTTGCCCCGCAGATCCTTAATGTTCTCCTTCTTTCCGGTTGCGAAGTTATCAAGGCAGACTACCTTGTTATCGTGCTCCAGCAGGTCATGGCACAGCGATGATCCTATGAAGCCCGCTCCGCCTGTCACCAGTACGCGTTTTCCTGTCAGCAGATTCATTTTATAAAAATTTATTAAATGTACTAAAATAGTCTGAAGGTCCCTTGTCTGTAAGCATTCGGCCTGCTACATGTTGACAGAGGCCTGACCTGTGACTATCTTGGCAAGGTTAGTTTTAAGTACAACTCTTTTGGAGTTCTTTGATATTCTGTATAAAATGGATGGAACTGTTCAGCTTTTTCCAACAATCTCCAATAATTATTGGATTTCCAATGGAGCGTTCTGTAGCTCCCGGGCAGCCTTCCAGTTATGAGGCAGGAGCTCTGCCAGGTCAAGGCTGTAATCGTTGTTATAGTAAGGGATTTTTGTCAGCACATCTGTCAGCCACTCCCGGGGATTTACATCCGCTGCAGCACAGCAACCAAGCAGTGAGTACATTATTGCAGCATTCTCTGCCGCATCATGATTACCGCAGAACATGTAATTTTTTCTCCCCAGAGCCAGAGGACGAATACTGTTCTCCACAAGATTACTATCCATTTGGTAGCGGCCATCGAGGTGGTATCTGGATAATCTGTGGAACAATGAGTATGTATAAGTTAAAGCCTGACTCATTCTGCCTTTGGGTAATGCCTTGGGCATGTAACTGACGATCCATTTCTCAAAACCGCGCAATATGGGATAGGCAAGTCTTGAGCGAAGCTCTGCCCTCTGTTGGTAATCGAGCTCCTGGTCGTCGGCCATCGACTCCACGCCATAGAGCAGGGCGATTTGCTCCAGCGCATAGGTGGCTCCGGATTGGTCCTCTTTCAGGGCTTCATTAAATTTGCGTCTTGCATGTGCCCAGCAACTCAGAAGTAATACCCCTTTCTTATTCTCATAGATAGAATAAGCCTGATAACCGTCTGTCTGTACTGCACCTTTGTAATTATGGAGAAGTTCTATGACAACTTTCTGCGCCCTGGAGCCTTTGTCATAATGAAAGAATACCATTTTTTCCATCACTGCCCTCACCACCCATAGGTACGCTTTAACCGTCCGGTGCTTTTCATTGTTGATAACCGGCACGGTGCTCTCATCGACCTGTATATAGTCAGACTCAAGGACTATCTCCTTTAACCTGTTATACAAAGCCCTGAGCAGATCCCCGCAACCGGAGAACCAACCATTGACAGTTGATGCGGGTATCTTTATTCCTTCAAGCTTAAATAAGGATAGCTGCCTGTGGAAGGGAAGATGATACATGTACTTGCTCATGATAAGCTCGGCCAGCAAACTGGCCCCGGCGTTGCTCCTGGGAAGAGGTAACAACGGAAGGGGAGCGATCTTTATAGTTTTATTCTCTTTCTCATCACCACTGGTCTCCTGCTGCAACTGAAGCTCCTTCTTCAATGCATATTTGTAACGGATGATCCTCCTGACATACATCTCCCCTGGTTTATGTTCCAGCTGCTCAGTAACCTCCTCGCCTATACGCACCCAGTTCTCATCAATGCCCTCCGGCTCGATGACCTCTGTCTCACGGCGAAGATGCTCCGGCAGAGGCATGCGCACTGGCTGCTTCTTCTCAGCTTCTGCCCTGGTGCGCTTATAGGTGATGATTTCAGTGGCTGAAGCCGTGATGATAGTCTCTTCTTCTGGCAGTATGTCAAGTCCGTCAAAGTCAAGCTTACGCTGGGCAGGGTCAGATGGGATGTACTTTTCACTCGAGGGCTTCCAGAACTTACGCCTTAGCCAGGCCAACTGATCGGTTAATTGTTTGATCTTCTCTTCGAACTTCTGGATCTTTTCTTCGAACTTCTGGATCTTTTCATCAGAACGACTGACCTTGTCATCTAATTGGCTGATCTTGCGATCCTTTTCCCTGATTAAAACCTCGTAATGCTCCAGAGTCCCTCCATCGGCCTGTCTTAGCTTGGACAGCTCCTGATAAAGCTCATCACGCTCCTGGAGGAGGGTCTCTATTAATGCGCTTTGATCAGGTATATTTGACACAGTCTGCCTTGCTTAAAGTCTTAAGCCAAAGATAACTCGGATAAAGCAAAGTGATACCGGGAACAGGTGCTATTAATTAACTGAATGACTGATAGTTATTAACAATTCGTCGGGTTTTTAACCGTCCTGGCCTGACACTCTCTACCATCATCATTAAGTCCTTCCAGTCGATGCTTATTGAAGCGGTAGTCTCATCAAAAACCGGCAGCTTAAACCGCCCCGACTCAAGTCGTTTGTGATAGATTGTATATTCCGGACCAAACTGACCCCCTATTCCGGGGAAATTGACCCCTCATTCC
>CAYQNT010000085.1:0-11640 GCA_964418865.1 uncultured Rikenella sp. | reverse complement strand
GCATGCTCAAAACTAGGATTAGCAAAGGATATAAAACCTGCGCATATTGACCAATAAGAAAAGAATCGGAACCAGTTATACTTCTGTGTTATAATAAGTACAGGCAATAGTAGTGCTAGAGTAGCACACAGTTGAAGGGGATAAGTTCATAATAGGGTTCAATTCCATATATAAATAATAAAGAATTGTAAAATATTTCCAATCCAAGGAAAGCTGCCATGGAAATGATCATAAAAAGTCTGTTGGCTACCAGTTTCTTTACCAGTTCCTTCTTCCATAATAGCAGAAGGGTAAGTAGTATCAGAAATAGTATGGTAATCAAATGTACTGACCCATACATGGGTATCAGTGTCTCAACGTGCTCAGAAGGATCAAAAAACTCTTTCATTGCAATCTGTCCGGCCTGTTAATTATAAGAGTGTAGGACCAATTGTTTCTTTACCGGATATTTTTATTGTTCCTATATTCCAAATAATGAGCCTTATAACAAATCAAGTAAAATCTCAATTTCCTCTTTTGTTGTGAAAAAATTAGGACTAACTCTAATGTTCTCAGCCTGCAAGGTTACCAGAACCTTCTCATCTGTAAGTTTATGGTAAAGCTTTTTGGTAGTCTCAAATGAACCTGTATTAAAATGAACGATTGCTGTTCTCTCTTCTCGTCTTTTTGTTGGTGTCACTAATTGATATCCCTTTGCATTGAGCCCATCAATCAGTAGGTCTGTGTTTTCAAGAGCTTTCTCATAAATATTTGCGACACCGACCTCAAGAAGCAATTCGAGTCCTGCAGACCAGGCATCAAAGAGCGAGTATGCAATTGTGCCGGTCTCAAATTTTCTGGAATCATCATAATAAATAAGCCTGTCAAAATGGTTCTCGGCGGCAAACATTCCGGGTATTACCGGATTAATTGTTTTCACTACTCTCTTGCTAACATATAAATAGCCTGTTCCAAACATTCCAAGCAGCCATTTGAAACCGCAGCCAGCCATGACATCAATCTGATCTTTTTCCACATCAATTGGAATCATCCCCGCTGCCTGGGCTGTGTCCACTACAAATAAGGCACCTTTTGCATGAGCCATTTTACCGATTAGCGATAGATTTGGTCTGAAGCCGCTGTTAAACCTCACAGCAGCGATTGTCACAACCCGCGTATTAGAATCGATGAGTTTCTCGATAGCCTCAGGCTCAAAACTATTGTCTTCATTAAGTTTTACAAATCGAATCTCAACACCCTTCTTTTCAAGTTGTAGCCAGGGAAAGGTGTTATTCCAATGTTCGCGTTCAGGGACTACAATATTATCGCCTTTTTTCAGATCCAGGCCCTGCGCCACGATGCCTATACCTATACCGGTGCTTGTTACTAAAGCATACTCCTCTGCCGAACCACCCAAAAGTTTTGATAATAAAATACGCGTATTATCACGAGGGAACGATTTCTTGCCAACAGGATTTAATTCTGTTTTTAAATGAGCCTGAAGTTTGTCGTATACCAATACATTCAGAGGAGACTGCGATGCGCTGTTAAGATATACAGCTTGTTTTGTGATTGGGAAAAGTGATCTGATTTGTTCTATATTCATAGCAAGGTTTACTTTTTGTGTTCTTTTATTAAGATGCAACTACTGATGCTTTTTACTTGCACACACCGGATAATGTAAGAATAGTAGCGGACTTTGAAACGCTGGTCTTTCCGTTTTTGACCAGTTGTAAATATAAAAAAAGCGACTTTGATTAAACACCAAAGTCGCTATTATTTTTATACACTGGTACGTGCTATCGTTCTCGTTCAACTAGTTTTCTTTTTCAAATTCTTCCATTTCCCTGTAAAATGCCATGGCTTCAAGAACCGATTTTCCGCCTGAACCTGCAATCATATTTCTGAACCACTTTTTATCCAGGTTTTCGGGTTTAGTGTTTTTATAGAGCCAATAGCTGAAATAAACAGATGAGCCGGTCAGCTATTCTAACCTAAGTAAAGAACTAAGGCGTCTCGTGCCGTATGTTTGATTAAGGGCGGGGTCAGGGTTACGATCCAGCCGAACCAAACTGAAGCCAAACGGGCCACAATGATAATCGTCAGCAAAGCCAGCACCCATTTATACGTGCTATTGTGTGGCGTTATATTTCAGAAGAGTTAGTTTATATTTATTCCAAATAGATGTCCTATAAATGCAGTTGTTCCCATAGCAGCTGTTCCCCAAAAAGTAATACGTGTTATTGCCTTCCCAACGCTTGAGCCACCAGCTTTTGCAGCTATTGTACCCAAAATAATTAAAAAGAGTATTGCAACTCCATACTGAACATAAACCATTTGTTTAACTGGGACAAGTAAAGCTGCAACAACTGGTAAAATGCCACCAGAAATGAATGATGCCCCAGATGCCATTGCAGCCTGTAAAGGTTTTGCTTCAGTTATATCACTAATCCCAAGCTCATCACGGGCGTGCGCCTCAAGAGCATTATGGGCAGTTAATTGTTCAGCAACTTTAATTGAAAGTTCCTTATCTAACCCCTTTTTCTCATATATACCTGCTAATTCCAGTAGTTCAGCTTCCGGTGTTTCTTCCAGTTCTTTCATTTCCCTTGCCAGGTCTGACTTTTCAATATCAGCCTGCGAACTAACTGAAACATATTCACCCGCTGCCATGGACATTGCTCCTGCTACAAGCCCGGCTATTCCAACGAGAACAATTGGTTCTCTTATATCAGATGCTGCAGCAACGCCTATTATAATACTGGCGGTTGACAGTATTCCGTCATTAGCACCTAAAATCGAAGCTCTTAACCAGCCGCTTCTTTTTACATAATGCTTTTCATCTTTCATAGTATTATTGTTTAATGACCACGCCATCTTGCAGTATAAGGCTCTGCGGACTAGGTAACTGTGAGCCTTTCACCCAGCGATGCGATGTCACCACCTGTCGGGTTTTGATAGACACGCAATCCGAAGTGAGGAATGGCTGCCATGACATGATCAAAGATATCTGCCTGTATTGACTCATAATATGCCCATCTCTGATCCTTTGAAAAGACATAGATCTCAATAGGAAGTCCTTTGTCAGTAGGCTGAAGATGCCTCACCAGGAAGGTCATATCATTGTGAATGTTTGGATTCAGTTTAAGGTATTCCTGCAGGTATCTCCTGAAGGTACCGATGTTAGTCAGTCTTCTCCCGTTGACAGCCACTGACGCATCCACTCCCTGTTTCTTATTGTCTTGTTCTATCTCAAGCTCCTTCTCTTCAATGTAACTTCTGATGATCTGGATCTTTTTCAGCTTCTCGATCTCTTCCCTACTCAGGAAGTGAATGCTATTCATGTCTATGCTGACCGAACGTTTTATCCTTCTGCCGCCTGACTCTGACATCCCGCGCCAGTTTGTAAACGATTCGCTAATCAATGCATACGGAGGTATGGTGCTGATAGTCTTATCCCAGTTCCTGACTTTTACCGTATTGAGTGTAATATCTATAACCTCTCCGTCAGCATTGCGGCCTGGCATTTCAATCCAGTCGCCCAGTCGAACCATGTCGTTTGCTGATAGTTGAATGCCTGCTACAAAGCCAAGGATGGAGTCTTTGAAGATCAGCCCGGTCACGGCTGCCATGGCACCCATACCCGCAAAGAAGGTGGTCAGATCTTTATTCAGAATAATTGAAAGAACGATGCCGGTCCCTAATACATATGTGAAAATCTTTATCACCTGTATAAGACCCTTTATAGAACGGTCTTTAGAGACGGGCAGGGTATTGTATATCGCGTGAAATCCGTTTATTACCGCATCAAATACCAGTATCCCGGCAATAACCATATAGAGGTATGCGAATGTCTGCACTACCTTAACAGCTTCAGGATGATCTGGCATAGTCAGGGTGACTCCTGAGTGGATAATTATGGCGGGTATCAGGTGCGCCAGTCTTTTGAAGACTTTCTGATCAAGGAAAATATCATCCCATGTTGTCCGGGTACGGTTGGCTATCTTCTTCAGGAAGTGAATAACTATTTTGGTTACTACCATGTACATGAGCCATGCAAATAGCAGCAGTACTATAAAAGCAGATATCGAGACCGTCAGAATTGCTGTGTCTTCTTCTAATCCCAGCTGCATAAGCCAGTATTTTAAAAATGTTATCAGATCACTTTCCATGCTTGTGAGGTTAACTCAGGTTGTACACTGCAGGTGGTTAATATAATGAAACAAAATGAACTGTCATCACTTGATAAGTTTGGGAATATCCTCATCAAGCATGATATCTATCCTTGACCCAAAGGCCCCTACCTGACCTGCATAGTTGTCAAGTGCCTTAATCTGCAGATCGGCAGGCTTGCCTGTCTGCCCGGCTGTCCGGCTGTCCGGCTGTCCGTTCGCCGGTCTTCCCGCCTGTCTGTTTGCCTGTTCGCCGGTCTGTCTGCCGGCCCCACCGGATCTCATCTTTCCCACGCCCTTAAGATCTCTGCAATATATATTTTATGCAGGCCGTCGTTGGTGTTGTAGTGTTTCTTCAACGGCTCCTGGTCAATAAAATGGATCCGGTCAAGCTGCTCAGCGTAAAGCTTTGAGCACTCCAGCACAAGTTTGGCCTCGGCGAAGGCCGGGTAACCCAGGGCGGTGAAATGAGGGGTAAGTCCGGTCTCTTTAACCTTGTCACAATCCCGGCCGCTCTTTGTGCCACACAGATTAAGGGCATCCCGGTATCTCTCATCAAAGAAAGTCAGGGTAAATCCATCGGTGTTCTCCACGAATCCATAAGTGTACCTTTCTGGTCTGACAAAGACAAATACCACCTGCTTTTTCCACAGGTATCCCATTCCTCCCCAGTTGGCGGTCATGGTGTTGAACTTCTCCCTGGTGCCGGCGGTGACCAGCATCCAGTCGGAGGCTATGAGCCTGATGAGATTGTCGTTTATTTTTGCGGGGTCAATCTGGCTAAAGTTTAAATCTTTCATAAGTCATAATTCATATTCATAAAGATACAATTAACACACGAAACGCAAATCCGAATCCTGCCGGCACACCTGGCTCCTGCCGCTGACAAAGGATCGAAGATTACTTGCAGCTGGCTGCGGAATGTGAGGCCAAAGCATGCTTCAGGGTTGCAACTCAGCAGTCATGAGAAAAACCTCAAACTGTTTCAGGAGATTATCTGCTGTTACCTTTTCAATGAGATAGACCTTCCGGTGACTTACATTACTGAAGCCATATTTCTCAAGCAGTGTCGCCAGCGTTGCAGAATCAAAACCCTTGTGTCCGGAAAAGCCTGTGCCGTGGAATGATCCGTCTTCACTGTAAAGATCGGCTATAGCCAGGTGACCTCCCGGATTCAGCATGCCGGAAAACTTTCTGATGATTGTTTCCACGTCATTGACATGGTGAAGCACCATTAGAGTGTAAATGAGGTCAAAGCTGCTATCCACATTATCGTCATGCTCAAGGTCGATCTCCAATACCTTCATATTCACAGCATTAATGGCATGCACCTTTTCCCCCAGCACCTTAACCATACCGGCGGAATTATCAATCAGCGTTATCTCTTTCAGGTAATCCCTGAGCAGGAAGCTGAGCAGACCTGTGCCGGCTCCGAATTCCAGAGCCTTCATCTCCGTTGTCAGGGGGATACTCTTTAAGATTTCACCGGCAACCGCTCTGGCCCGGTCAAGGTGCATATTGCTCTTGTCCCACTCAGAAGCCTTAATATCAAATTCGTTCATACAGATGATGCTTTGCTTGTCGATCTCACTAATCAACAGATAATGCAATAATTTGTTTGATCAAATATGATCAAAATCTTATTATGAGGCCGTAACGCCTGGCAATAAGTCTTTGATTCTTTTAATCTGAAAACAAACAGATTTTTACAAGATATAATTAGGATTGAAAATTATAGTAAAATTTTCCGACAGGTTTTTGGCTGCCGGATTAATAATTACGAAATTGCCGAATCTGCCTGGCAGACCCCGGCAGTATGAAAACAAAACACAGCTATGAAAAAATTATTCTTATCCGTACTCTTATCAACTCTTATTATCATGACCTATTCACAGTCGTTCAACACTTTCCCCGTTACCACCCAGAAGCCGCCACTGCATGGCAAGCATTGGATGGCTGTTACGGGTAAACCTCTTGCAGCCACTACCGGAGCGATGATCTTTGACCGTGGTGGTAACGCTGTTGATGCTGCATGTGCTATGCTGGCTGCCTCGTGTACCATGTGGGATGTCCTCAGCTGGGGCGGAGAGACACAGGCGCTTATTTATAATCCCAACACAAAGAAAGTCATCGCCATCAATGCTTTAGGGGTTGCTCCGACGGGTGCCACAGCAGACTTCTTTAAATCTAAGGGGTATAAATACCCTCCTGAGTTCGGACCGCTGGCAGCGGTGACTCCCGGTACTCCAGGTGGGTTGATGGTCATGCTGGCAGAGTATGGCACCATGAGTCTTAAAGAGGTTCTTGCGCCGGCCATGCAGATGGCCGAGGGCTATCCTATTGAGGCGCAGACTGCTAATTCCATTGAGCGCAATAAGAGTCTCATAAAGACGTGGCCATATTCAGCAAAGGTATTTTTGCCACATGACGGAGAGGAGCGGGCTGCTCCTTCTGCCGGCGAGGTCTTCGTACAGAGTGATCTGCTTGCCATGCTGACAAAACTGGTTGATGCAGAACAGCAGGCTCTTAAGAAGAAAAAATCAAGGAAGGAAGCTATCTACGCTGCATATGACCGCTTTTATAAAGGTGATATCGGGGCTGAGTTTGCACGAGGTTGTCAGGAGCAGGGGGGGCTCATAACCTCAGCTGATCTGGCAAACTGGCAGGTGAAGATCGAAGAGCCGGTGATGACTGAATACAAAGGCATAGAGGTATATAAGCTTCAATCGTGGACGCAGGGGCCTGTAATGCTACAGACACTCAACATACTAGAGAACTTTAACCTGCAGGAGATGGGGTATAACTCCGTAAAGTATATTCATACACTCTATCAGGCGATGAACCTGGCTTATGCTGACAGGGACTTCTACTACGGTGACCCGGCCTTTCCGCCTGAGGAGCCTATGAAGGGACTGCTATCAAAGGAGTACGCCAGAGAGCGCAGCAAGCTTATAAATCCTGACCGGAATGACCCGGCTGTCAGGCCTGGTGACCCTTATCCGTTTGAAGGCAAGAGTAATCCGTTTGCTACTCTTTTGAATTCATGGCAGGCGCAGGCCAGGGATATCCAGCCTGCAGATGATCCACAGTCGTTTCAACAATTTCTTGACTCCTTCAAGTCAGGTACTACCTCCGTTGAGGCTGCCGATGAGGAAGGATGGGTTGTCTCCATAACACCTAGCGGAGGATGGGTGCCGGCATGTATTGCAGGCAACACCGGCATAGGTATGAGTCAGCGCATGCAGAGCTTCGTGCTTGACGAAAAGGAGAATCCCTTTAATGTTGTTGAGCCTGGCAAGAGACCACGCGTTACGCTGACACCAACGCTGGCAATGAAAGATGGTAAGCCGTTCCTCTCTTTTGCCAAACAGGGAGGCGACGAGCAGGATCAGCTTCTGATGCAGTTCTTCCTGAACATTGTTGAGTTTGAAATGACTGTTCAGGAGGCCTGCGAGGCGCCATCGTTCAAGACGCTGCAGATGTACTCAAGCTTCGGCGATCACGGGAAGGTGACGGGCGGCCTGGTACTGAACAACGGCATGCCGTCATGGATAAGAAAGGAACTTACAACAATGGGTTACAGATTATCATTCCAGGAACGGACATCAGGGCCGATAAATGCGATAGGATTTGACCATGTGCATGGTACCCTATGGGGAGGATCAAGCAATTATGGTGAGGACTACGGTATAGGATGGTAGGGTGGCGCCCGGTCTGCCGGTAGATTTTTCCAACATGAATGTTATCTTTGTGGCTCGTTTCAATTTATAGATGGCTAAGAACGAAAGAAGGAAGGGTAAATGGCGTGACAAGTTTCGGTTTGCCATTTTCAATGATACCACATACGAAGAGGTCTGGCGTCTGCGCCTGACCAAATCTAACGCACTGCTGGCGGCAGCAATGTCATTCTTGCTTGTAATCGGCCTAAATACCTCGCTGATAGCCTTTACCAACATTCGTGAGTTCATCCCCGGCTATCCCGATGTATCCATGAGACGTGACATCATTATGAACGCTCTGTTGCTTGACTCGCTTGAGCGCGAGCTGGATGTCAGGGACAAATATTTCCGTGATCTTAATGATGTCGTCTCCGGCAGGCAGCCTATTGGCAAGGTGGCTATGCGTGACAGCACACGCGACTACAGCAACATTGTCTTCAAAAAGTCTCCTGAAGATTCCATCTTCAGAACACGCGTAGAAAAGGAGGAAGAATACAATCTCGCCGGAGCCGCAACAACCAAGACCTACGTTCTTGGTACCAGCCTTGCCAACATACACTTCTTCCCTCCAGTCAAGGGTCTCATATCAAGTAATTTTGACAATCGGATGCGCCACTATGCCATTGATGTTGTCACTCAGCCAAAGGCAGTGGTCTCATCTACGCTCGAGGGCACGGTAGTCATGACGGGTTGGACCATGGAGACTGGTTTTGTGATAGTAATACAGCACGCCAATAACCTGGTGTCTATATATAAGCATAATGCCAGGCTTCTCAAGGAGATGGGTGACAGGGTATGGGCCGGAGAGGCTATATCCATTGTTGGCGATTCGGGTGAGCTTTACACCTCAGGCCCTCATCTTCACTTTGAGTTGTGGCATAATGGGGTGCCACTTGACCCCGCACAATATATTTTCTTCTGACAGGAGGCGGGCATATGCATAAACGACTGGCAATTCTCGGTTCTACCGGATCGATAGGTACACAGACCCTCGGTATAGTATCACGCTGCCCTGACCTTTTTTCTGTTAGTGCTCTAACCGCAGGCAGCAATGCCGGGTTACTCATCGAGCAGGCAAGAATCTTCCGTCCTGAGCGTGTTGTCATCGGCAACGAGGCGCTCTATGTCGCTGTCAGGGATGGCCTTGCGGATCTTGGCATAGAAGTTCTGGCCGGTCAGAAAGCTTTTGAAGAGGTTGTTGCATCAGAGAGTATTGATACTGTTGTTGCAGCCATGGTAGGCTTCGCCGGACTTCGCCCTACCTATGCCGCGGTGGCGGCAGGCAGGGAGGTTGCCCTTGCCAACAAGGAGACACTAGTTGTAGCAGGAGAGCTGATAACGCGAACGGCCGCCATTTCAGGCAGCCGGCTGCTACCGGTAGACTCTGAACATTCGGCTATAATGCAGTGCATCGTTGGCGAATCACAGAATTCAGTTGAACGTATAATACTTACGGCGTCCGGTGGTCCATTCCGCACCACCCCCGCTGACAGGCTGGCGAAAGTCACCCCGCTTGAGGCTCTGCGGCATCCTAACTGGACCATGGGCAGTAAGATAACCATTGATTCGGCTACGCTGATGAACAAAGGGTTAGAGGTGATTGAGGCTCACTGGCTATTCAGCACAGCCACTGAGAAAATAGATGTCCTCATCCATCCGCAGTCAATCATCCACTCATTGGTTCAGTTCACTGACGGCTCCCTGAAGGCGCAGCTTGGCGTGCCTGACATGAGGCTGCCAATAATATACGCCCTTACTTTCCCGGAGAGAGTGGTGACTGAGCTCCCTCGTCCGTCACTTGCAGAGATTGGATCACTGACGTTCGATGAACCTGACGTTCTTCGCTTCCGTTGCCTGCCTCTTGCCCGTATAGCCATGAAAAGCGGGGGCAACATGCCTTGCGCTCTTAATGCCGCCAATGAGATCGCAGTTGCAGCATTCCTTCAGGAAAAAATAGGATTCAATGACATTGCCGGAACAGTGGAATATGCAATGGAAAAAACAATATTGAACAGTGAAGCCTCCATGGAGGTTTATGAGGAAACCGACCGTAAGAGCAGGAGCCTCGCCATGGATTACGTTAATAAACTGCATAAAAAATGACCGTTCTCATAAAGATAATTCAACTGTTACTGTCACTGTCAATCCTGGTAATTGTCCATGAATTCGGGCATTTCCTCTTTGCCCGTATCTTCAAAACAAGGGTTGAAAAGTTCTATCTGTTCTTTGACTGGCCTTTTGCTCTTTTCAAACATAAGTGGGGTGATACAGAATACGGAATCGGGATGATTCCACTGGGTGGTTATGTCAAGATCTCAGGAATGATCGACGAATCTATGGACCGTGATCAGATGAAGCAGCCGCCACAGCCGCACGAGTTCAGGTCAAAGAAAGCATGGCAACGACTGATGATAATGCTGGGGGGTGTCTTCTTCAACTTCATCTTTGCGATGCTCATATATGTGGCAGTACTAAGCTTCTGGGGTGAGACCTACCTTGCTGCATCAAACGTTAAGTACGGTATTGTTACTGACTCAACCGGCTATGCTATGGGGCTGCGTAACGGAGACCAGATACTTTCCGTTGACGGGGAACCGGTTGATAACTTTTATGCCATCATTCCTGATATACTGCTGAATGACAGGAAGGTGATAACCGTCAGCCGTGACGGTGCAATAGCCAATATACCCGTAACCCGCGAGTACATTCCATTGCTTCTGAAAAATCCGGATGTACTTGATGCGAGAATACCTTTCGGGCCGTTCATACTGTCTGCTATTACTGATGATTCACCTGCCAAAAACGCCGGCCTTGCCGTTGGTGACGAAATAGTTACGATTGACAGCATACCTTTCATGTGGTATGATGAGTTTCAGGGGTACCTGGCTTCTAACAAGGGCAAGCCTATGACTGTAACTGTCCGCAGGGGAGATGAACTGATTGACCTCACGGTAGCCACCACTCAGGCTGGCATCCTCGGAGTCATGAGGGAGGTTGGCAACATACTTGAGCTGAGCACCAAACATTACAGTTTTGTTCAAGCTGTGCCGGCAGGGATTTATAAGGGATGGAAGACAACGGGTGATTATCTCAAACAGTTCAAGCTTATATTCTCTAAAGACACCAAAGCCTATGAATCGCTTGGAGGATTTATTACGATCGGAAGCATTTTTCCCGGAAAGTGGAACTGGCAGGCGTTCTGGAACCTCACGGCTTTTCTCTCGCTCATTCTGGCTGTAATGAATCTTCTTCCCATCCCGGCACTTGACGGGGGACACGTGATGTTCCTGATCTTTGAAGTTGTTACAGGCAGGAAACCGAGCGACAAGTTCCTGGAGAATGCCCAGATAGCCGGAATGATCATATTGCTTGCACTTTTGGTCTTCGCTAACGGTAATGACATACTCAAAGTCATCAGGAAAATGATTCTTAAGCATTGAAAGACCTCTGTTGCGAAAGAATTTATACATTTGCATAAACAAATAATCTGAGAAATGGGAAAGATCGGACCTCTTGAAATCATTCTGATTCTTGCAGTAGTGGTTTTGATGTTTGGCGGGCGTAAGATACCCGAGCTGATGAAAGGCATTGGACAGGGCCTTAAGGAGTTTAAGAAAGCCAAGGATACTGACGGGACTGACTCCGAAAAGGGCATTGACACAAAGAGTTAGAAATAAATTTTCTTAATCGTAAGCCTGCATGTGAGTGCAGGCTTTTTATTGTGCGCCCGGCATGGGCGATAACTTTAGGGTGAAAGTCCCGAACGCACC
>CAYQNT010000084.1:7631-11815 GCA_964418865.1 uncultured Rikenella sp. | reverse complement strand
TGAATATGAGCCGCTAGGTGAAATAATTGCCGTGGTAATACCTATAAGTTCACCCTGGACATTGACCAGCGCCCCGCCGCTGTTACCCGGATTAAGCGCTGCATCAGTCTGAATGAATGACTCTATCCTGTACTGGTTGTCAAGCAAATTCAGGCTCCTGCCACGTGCACTGACAATCCCGGCCGTCACGCTCGAAGTAAGATTGAACGGGTTCCCCACTGCCAGCACCCACTCGCCAAGCCTTATGACATCAGAGTCGCCAAACTTAATATAAGGCAGCCCTGTAGCCTTGATCCTGAGTACTGCGATGTCAGTGCTGGGATCACGTCCCACCACCTCCGCAGTAAAAGTGCGCTTGTCATTAAGGGTAACGTCTACCGCATCTGCATCTGCAATGACATGATTGTTAGTGACTATATAACCGTCGTCGGTCACGATGACCCCTGAACCAAATCCCCTTACCTCTCTGGGCTGACTTGCACCGGGACCGTAGAAAAACTCATAGAGCGGATTTGAATTGCCGGTACTCACAGTTGACTTGGTCTTGACATGAACAACCGCATGAACTGTAAGCTCTGCAGCAAAGGTGAAATCATTGACACCTGACTGAGGTACCATTGATGTAAACCTCACATTATCCTTAATCTCCTGCTTCTCTCTTTCAGTACCAACCACCAGCTTATCCCTGTCAAGAAACCTGGTGTAGATAAAAATACCTGCCATTGCTCCGAACAGAGCCACCAGCAATGTTGTTACCAATCTTTTCCCCTTCATAGCAATTATAATTTTTAGTTCTGTACTTTATACTTTCAATATAAGCAAATTACGTGCCTGCTCAAAAGATTATATCTTTACAACCCTGTTTGTTATGATTTGTTCTGCAAATTTTCGATTTTTTAACAGACAGAGTGTGTCATTTTAAGATATTTAACATCAATTTAACGGAATGAAAATACTCTTTAACAAATATGAAGGGGCCGGCAATGATTTCATACTACTGAAAAACAGCCCCGCAGTGATAGGTCACTCTGACAGTTTGATCATCAGACGGCTGTGCGACAGGCGGTTTGGGATCGGAGCAGACGGACTGATCCTTGTTGAAGAATACGAGGGATATCATTTCCGCATGCTCTATTTTAACGCTGACGGCTCGCGCGGTGCCATGTGCGGCAACGGTGCACGCTGTGCGGCGCATTTCGCCATGAGGCATCTTGTCGGATTCCAGGATCTGGCATTCATGGCAGACGATGGGCCACACAGCGCAAGGCATCTGGGAAACGATATTATCGAGGTCTCCATTCCTGAGGTAGCAGAGGCCAGAGAGACGCCAGACGGCATATTTATTAACACCGGAGTGCCTCATCTGGTGGTCTTTACCGAAGATAACGAGAAAACTGACGTAGTGAAATCAGGCAGGGAGCTGCGGTGGTTAGAGCGTTATGCTCCGGAAGGTATCAACGTTAACTATGTCACCGTCACTGACGGCAGACTGAAGGTCAGAACATACGAACGAGGCGTGGAGGCTGAGACCCTCGCCTGCGGAACTGGCGTTACGGCCTCTGCCATTGCGGCAGCCAAAACCGGAAAAATTGTCACCCAAAACACTGAAGTAAGCGTAAAGGGGGGTAATCTTTCAGTTAGATTCTCCCTTACCGCTAATGGAGCATCGGATATCTTCCTCACTGGTCCGGCTACATTTGTTTTCAGCGGAGAAATAGAAATCTGACGGAAATGAATATATGAAACCCACATCTTTGATAAGAATCACAAGCGGGCTTGCGAGCCAGGCCAAGCTAAAAACGAATAAAGATGAGCCCTTCGGGGTTCATCATAGTTTGAAAACTAAAATTATAATATGATGAAAAATCTTTATCTGAGAATCGCCTTCACGCTGATGGCCTTCTTCACTCTTCAACAGTCAGTATCATCACAGCCGGGCAATATCGAGCTGATGCATGCCATAAAAGAGCTGGGTCAAAACTTCACCTCTGTTAATCACCGTCTTGATGTCATTGAAAAGAACATAGATGACATCTTATGGTTTGACCGCGTAGGAGACGTTGCCTTTATCGACAAAATTTACATTACTGGTCCGCCACCTGCAAAAGAGAGCAACCCAACCGGACAGGGAGCGGGCAACCCGCTTAAGTTCTGGAATTACGTCTTTATCCCACGTGATGTTGACGCTTCAAAGAAGTATCCCCTGCTTGTCTTCCCTCACGGAGGCGTACACGCCAATTTCACTACATACTACACCCATATCATCCGCGAGATGGTCTCTCAGGGGTACATAGTAGTGGCTGCAGAGTACCGTGGTTCTACAGGTTACGGGGCCGGGATGTACAGGAATATCGATTACGGCGGACTTGAGGTTGAAGACGTTGATGCCAGCAGGCAATATATGATTGACAACTATGCTATTGTTGACAAAGACAGGGTTGGAGTCATAGGATGGAGCCACGGCGGACTTATAGGACTGTTCTGCATCTTCGATCACCCTGAGGCATACAGGGCCTGCTTTGCCGGTGTGCCTGTCAGCGATGTAATTGCCCGTATGGGGTACAAAGATGACGAGTACCGTGATCTCTATTCCGCGTCATATCATATAGGGAAGACGGCTGATGAGAACGTTGCAGAGTACCGCAGACGCTCACCCGCATGGCAGGTTGACCGTTACCGTAACACACCCCTGCTGATACACGCCAACACCAATGATGAGGATGTGAACGTGCTGGAGGTTGAGCACCTTATCAAATCTCTCAAGGCAGCAGGTAAAGAAAACTTTAAATATAAAATCTTCCAGGATATGCCCGGTGGACACTCATTTGACAGGATGGATTACAGGGAGGCACGGCGCATAAGATTTGATATTTACAGCTTCCTCAATGCCGAGCTAAAGCCTCCGAAGCCCTGCAAAAGCGTTCGCGACCTGGAAAAAGCTGCCTACCGTTTCTGATGGTAAAGGAGAAACTCTTCGGTAAGACCCTCGGTGAGCTGTCTGCTATCATAACAGATGCCGGCCTGCCCGCTTATACCGCAAAGCAGATAGCAGGCTGGCTATATAAAAGAGGAGCGCCTGAGATAAACGCAATGACCGATCTCTCCCTTAAGGCACGCAGCCTCCTTGATGAGAAATATGAGACCGGCCTCGCTCCCCCGTCGTCAGTGTCCGCAAGCACTGACGGCACAAGAAAGTATCTCTTCCGTATCACCGACAGCAGGTTTGTAGAGACTGCTTATATCCCTGACCGGGAACGTGCCACCGTATGCCTCTCTGTACAGTCGGGATGCCGCATGGGGTGCCACTTCTGCATGACCGCCAGACAGGGATTTCAGGGCAACCTCTCATGTGGTGATATCCTTAACCAGTTCAAAAGCTTGCCGGAACATGCCCTGCTTACAAATATTGTTTATATGGGGATGGGCGAACCTCTTGATAACCTTGAGGAGGTACTGAAGAGCCTTGAGATACTTACTTCAGAATGGGGTTACGGATGGAGTCCCACACGTATAACAGTCAGCACCATAGGCATGACAGGCAAGATCAGCGAGTTTCTTGAGAGAACCAGATGCCACCTGGCTGTCAGCCTCCACTCTCCCTTTGACGATGAGCGCCTCAGCCTTATGCCGGTACAGAAGGCTCACCCCATCAAAGAGGTACTGGATGCTATCCGGTCATTCGATTTCGGGCGGCAGAGGCGCGTCTCATTTGAGTATATTGTCTTCAAGGGGCTGAATGACACACCGGCACACGTCAAAGAACTGACAAGGATCCTCAATGGTATCCGCTGCCGTATCAACCTGATACGCTTTCATACAATCCCCGGCTCAGAGTACACCAGCCCGGAACAAAAGGAGATCGAAGCTTTCCGCGACAGTCTGAACGCAAAAGGAATAACCGCCACCGTACGTGCCAGTCGGGGCCAGGATATCAGCGCTGCATGCGGATTATTGTCAACCCTCGAACAAAATAAACAACCATGAATTTCAAACAATTTACAGCAGTAATCATTTCTGTTATCACAACACTGACTCTCAGCGGTCAGCAAAACGCCATGGACATTATCCTTGCCGACACAACCCTTACAGGCACATCCTATTCATTCTGTTTTGCCGACGCTGCTACCGGAGAGTTGCTATTCAGCTACGATGCCGACCGCAATCTTGCCTCTGCATCAGTTATG
>CAYQNT010000084.1:0-7621 GCA_964418865.1 uncultured Rikenella sp. | reverse complement strand
ACCCCACCTCCGTAGCCCTCTCACTCCTCGGCCCTGACTACAGATACTCAACCGGCATCTATATCTCCGGGCAGCTCAATAAAAAAAGAGGAGTGCTTGATGGTGATGTCATCATCAGGGGAGGTGGTGACCCAGCCCTTGGCTCAGAATACTTTCCCGAACACTACGGGGATGTTACTGCCGGATGGGCAGCGGAGCTGTCTGCCATCGGGATAAAGCGGATCAAAGGCCGTATTGCTGCCGCCGAATCAATATATGACTTTAGCCCCGCACCTTCAGGATGGGCATGGGGTGACCTGGGGCAGTATTACGGTGCAGGTGTTTACGATATAAACATCAACGACAACAAATACAACGTTTATATCACCGGGCAGGCAGAAGGACTGCCGGCAATAATTGACTCGGTAGAAGATTTCGGGAGAGACATACAGATAACAAATTACCTGACATCCTCAGGCAGATCTGACAATGGTTATGTCTACATTGCTCCCTATTCCACAAGGGCCTGGATCACAGGCAGCGTGCCGGCCGACAGCAGTTTCACACTAAAATCTTCAATACCTGACCCTCCCGTTGCACTAATAAGAAAACTCGATGCTTCACTGAAGGCATCCGGGATAAGAATAGACGGGGCACCATCTGACGTCAGAGTGCCTGTCAATTACGAAAACAATACACCGGTATGCGTGACACTCTCACCTACGCTTGCAGAATTGGTTAAGGTGACCAATCATGAAAGTGTTAATATGTATGCCGAAGCTTTCAGAAAACACCTCGGGTATGCCATCCTCGGTGAAGGCACCTACAGTGCAGGCTCTAAGGTCATAAGACAATTCCTTGACTCTATTGGCTGCAAACCATATATATCAGTCATGCTTGATGGCTCCGGACTATCTTCCAATAACAATATCAGCGCGCTCATGACTGTCAGGCTTCTTGTTCATATGTACAACAGCAGCAGCTCTGAAGCTTTCATCTCATCCCTTCCCGAAGGAGCCGTTTCCGGCACTATGGAGAACTATTTCAGGGATGAGATGTTCAAAGGGAGGGTAGTGGCAAAGACCGGCACAATTACCAGCGCGAAATCGTTTGCCGGATATTGCATAGCCAACAGCGGAAGAAGAGTAGCCTTTACAATGTTCTGCAATGGCTTTACAGTATCATCGCGAACAATGACCAATAACATGGAAAGTATCGTGAAAGAGATAATCCTGAATTATTGATTCATCTAAAATTTCCTTTTAATATACTTTAACAAAATGATTTAAATAAACCGCTTACTTTTGCGGGTCAAATTAGAGGATACACTTATTCAATGAAAAAAGGAACGAAGATAGCTTTGTGGGTCAGCATCCCACTTGTTCTGGCAGTTTGGTTTGCAGGTCCTCGTATTGGCCTGTGGGGAAACAGGGACCTGAAAAAAAACGCTGATGTTCCGGCCATGCAGGCACCTGGGCAGGGTCAGGGGCCGGCACAGGGGCAACGCCCCGGTGCACAGCAGGGTCAGAGACTGCTTCCTGTGACGGGAACCGTAGCCAAACCCTCATATCTAACAAACGGCATCAGGTCAAACGGTTCGCTTCTTGCAAATGAAGAGGTAGATATCGTGAGCAAGGTATCAGGAAAGGTTACCGGAGTATTTTTCAGGGAGGGCAGCCGGGTAAAAAAAGGAGATCTGCTGGTAAAGATTTATGACGAAGACCTGCAGGCGCAGCTGCGCCGTTCGCAGATACAGGAGAAGATGCTTGCTGAGAAGCTTGAACGCCAGAGAGTACTGCTGGCAAAGGATGCCGTCTCCCGTGAGTCATTTGACCAGCTCCAGACAGACTATAATGTTATACTGGCAGACATAAACCTTCTTAAGGTTCGTATTGCAGAGACCGAGGTTCGTGCACCGTTTGACGGTGTCATAGGGTTCCGTTATGTGAGTGAAGGATCATATGTGCAGCCTTCTCTGAAGATTGCCCATCTGACAGATATGTCGGTGCTTAAACTCGAATTTGCCATCGCAGAAAAATATGTCTCAGCCAACCTGGCGGGAAAGAAAATCTCTTTTGTCAGCGCCGGTTATCCGGATGAGTTTTTTGCAAACGTTTATGCCGTTGACTACAGGATAGATGAGTCAACGCGGACCATTGGGCTCAGGGCCCGGTATGACAACCGTGACGGACGCCTTGTTCCGGGGATGTTTGTCACCCTTACCCTCATCACTGATGAAAACATGAATGCCCTGCAGATACCCACCGAGTCTATTGTACCCGATATGAATGAAAAGAAGGTCTGGGTAAGCAAGGATGGCAAGGCAAAACTGATACCCGTGGTGACAGGGGGCAGAACAGCCTCTATGGTTGAAGTTATGGCAGGACTCTCAGCAGGTGATACAGTACTGACCACCGGGCTGATGCAGCTGAGAGAGAATATGCCCGTCAGAGTTACCATTACGCAATAGGGTAGTAAAAGCCCGGCACTTTATAATCAAACCTGAGTAAATGAGCCTTTCGTCATTAAGTATACAAAGACCGGTACTTGCCACAGTGATGGCCCTGGTAATACTCATTCTAGGGGGTATCGGTTATACTTACCTGGGTGTAAGAGACTACCCCAGCGTTGACCCTGCCATCGTTACAGTCTCTACTTCCTTTCCCGGCGCCAACTCGGATGTGATTGAGACCCAGATAACAGAGCCACTTGAATCTGCCATCAACAGTGTGCAGGGCATTCGCTCTATCTCAAGCTCCAGCAGCGACGGATCTTCACGTATAACCGTGGAATTTAAGCTGGAAGTAGACATGGAGACTGCAGTTAATGACGTCAGAGACAAGGTCTCCGGTGCTATGCGCCGGCTGCCACAGGATGTTGACCCTCCAGTGGTGCAGAAGGCTGACGCCGATGCGCAGCCAATCTTTGCCGTGACACTTCGCAGTGACACCAGATCAATAATTGATGTCAGCACCTTTGCCGAGATCAATTTCAGGGAGAGACTGCAGACTATCTCGGGCGTCAGCGCTGTAAGTGTCTGGGGGTCGAAAAAGCTTGCCGTCAGGATGAAGATGGACCCTTCAAGACTCGCAGCATACGGTCTTACTCCGCTGGATGTCCGCGCAGCCGTTACAAGAGAGAATATTGAGCTTCCGTCAGGAAGGATCGAAGGCGATAATACCGAGCTTACCATAAGAACACTTGGCAGGCTCCGCACTGTTGACGAATTCAATGACCTGATAATAACAAAGAGCGGTAACAGGGTAGTCAAATTCAGCGACATAGGAATAGCAGAGATAGACGCTGAAAACATCCGCTCACATCTTTTAAGCAATGACAAGCCTTCAGTCAACGTGGTACTGGTACCGCAGCCCGGAGCCAACTACATTGACATAGTTGATAATGCGAAGATCATGCTTGAGCAGCTCAGAAAAGATCTCCCGGAGGATATCGCAATGGAGGTGCTCTTTGATAACACCCTCTATATCAGGGAATCTATCAAGGAAGTAAAGAATACAATATTTGTTGCCTTCCTTTTGGTTGTCCTTGTGATCTTCCTCTTCCTGCGCAACTGGAGAACTACGCTTATACCTGTGGTTGCAATACCCGTGGCCCTTATAGGGGCATTCTTTGTAATGTACCTCTTCGGGTTCACTATTAATATACTGACCCTTTTTGCTATTGTGCTCTCTATAGGCCTTGTTGTTGATGATGCAATAGTGGTGGTTGAGAACATCTATACCAAGGTTGAGCACGGCATGCCACCGATGGAGGCAGCACTGAAAGGATCAAAAGAGATCTACTTTGCCATCATTGCCACAACCATTGCACTAATTGCCGTCTTCTTTCCTATAGTCTTCCTGCAGGGTGTTACCGGCAGGCTCTTCAGGGAGTTTAGCCTGGTCATAGTGGGCGCTGTGGTTATATCAGCTTTCCTGGCCCTTTCACTTACACCAATGATAGCTTCGAGGATACTTAAGCACAATGCCATGGAAGGCCGCTTCTATCGCGCCTCCGAGCCCTTCTTCGCTGGAATGATCAACCTGTACAGGAGAGGTATTACAGCGTTTCTTAAAGTAAGGTACTGGGCATTTGTTGTTATCGTCGTTGCCGGAGCATTCATAGTCTGGCTATGGACTCTGTTGCCCTCAGAGATGGCCCCTCTTGAAGACCGCGGTTACCTGAATATAAGCGCCAGAGCGCCAGAGGGTGCGACGTACGAATATATGACAAGCTATATGCAGACCATCTACCCTGTTGTCAAGGAACAGGTTCCGGAGAGTGACAACATAATGATGATGGTAGGTATGGGCAGCGTCAACTCAGCTAACCTGAGGGTGAGGCTCGTTGACCAGAAAGACCGGAAACGGTCGCAGCAGGAAATAGCCGCTGCCCTCTCACCGGTACTGAGACAGTACACAGGAGCGCAGACCATTGTGTCGCAGCAGCAGAGCTTCGGGTCACGCCGTGGAGGACTGCCCGTTCAGTATGTTATACAAGCCAAAAACCTCAATGACCTGAAGAGGTCAATACCCGATTTCATGGCCATGGTCTCCGAGAGTCCCTACTTTTCGGCCAGCGACGTTAACCTCAAATTTACAAAGCCGGAGCTGACTGTAAAGATCAACAGGGAGAAAGCCTCAATGATGGGTGTCAACGTACAAAGTATTGCCCAGACGCTCCAGCTTACCATGAGCGAACAGAGAATAGGCTATTATATTCTTGACGGAAAACAGTACCAGATATTCAGCCAGTTCGACAAGTCAAAACGAAACGACCCGCGTGACCTCACAAGCACCTATGTAAGGAACGATAAAGGGAAACTGATACAGCTCGATAACCTCGTGGAGTTGCAGGAAAGCAGCCTGCCGCCACAGCTTTACAGATATAACAGGTTTGTATCCGCAACTGTCTCCGCTGGACTGGAAGGCAAGCACACCCTTGGTGAAGGTATCGAAGAGATGGACAGAATAGCTGCCAGGGCGCTTGATGAAAACTTCAGCACCACACTGTCAGGCGACTCGAAGGATTTTGTCGAGAGCACCTCCAGCCTTCTCTTTGCATTTGTACTGGCACTGGTGCTGATCTATCTTGTACTCTCAGCACAGTTCGAGAGCTTCCGCGATCCTTTGATCATCCTCGTCACAGTTCCTTTGGCACTGATCGGGGCACTCTTCATAATGCTGATAACCGGACAGACACTCAATATATTCAGTCAGATAGCACTCATCATGCTCATAGGCATGGTTGCCAAGAACGGGATATTGATAGTGGAATTTGCAAACCAGAGGCAGGCGGCAGGGCGAAGTGTCATGGATGCGGTACGTGAAGCCGCAGTAGCACGCTTCCGGCCTATACTTATGACCAGCCTTACAACCATCCTCGGCATCATGCCACTGGCACTGGCCACAGGCGCCGGGGCAGAGAGCCGGGTCACCATGGGAGTGACCGTGGTGGGCGGCATGTTCTTTGCCACCTTCCTGACACTGTTTGTGGTACCCGCAATATACAGTTACCTGGCAGGAAAGAAAAAAGCAGAAATAGAGACCAATGAGACGACCCAGGCTTAGTTTTATCATAATATTATTAGTTGTCATGCCGGCTTTGCAGGCGCAGAAGACCATGACTCTTGACGAGGCTATCATGCAGGCTCTCGAAAACAACTATTCCCTCAAGATCAGCCGGAACGACGAAACAATAGCCGGGAACAATGTCTCCCTGGCACCTTTCCTTCCCACTGTTACCGGTTCAGGAAGACAGTCACAGACTAATAATAATATCGAGTCCTCCAGCTCCGGCAGTGACAAGACCAGAACCAACCTCTACACCGCCGGCGTAACCCTTAACTGGAAGATCTTCGACGGCCTTGGAATGTTCACCGCTTACAGCCGCCAACAGGAGCTTCTTGCCATGAGTAGCCAGAGAGTGAAGATAAATGTGGAGAACCTTATTATGAGAATCTGCTCCGAGTATTACAACATTATCGTTCAGCAGAATCGTATGCAGTCAGCCCTTACCTCGCTTACCCTATCCAAGGCACGATATGATAACGCCGCGGAGAAGTACCTTCTGGGTGTTATTTCAGGACTAGATCTGCAGCAGGCAAGGATTGACCTGAATGCTGACAGTTCAGCAGTTCTCTCACAGCAGGAGACTGTTGTAAGCTCTTATATTCGGATGACTAACCTATTGAATGCTGGACACGAGGTCAACTTCAATATTAATGATACCATCATCCTGGCGCATAAAATAGATGTTGACTCATTGCGCGTGAGAACACTCAATTATAATAATTACCTGATACTTGCACGGCAGGGTGAACGTCTGTCGGCTTATGATCTGGAAGCTGTCAGGGCGCTGCGTTATCCGAACATGAATTTCAGCACAGGTTATAACTTCACACGAAATGAATATCCGTTGACTGCCGGCTCATACAATCAGACCAACGGACTAAACTGGGGGTTTAACCTCTCATGGAATATCTTCTCAGGGCTTGAGACCAACAGGAGGATCTCCAATGCAAAGATCGAAACTGAGAGCAGCAGACTGGAGTACCTTGACATAGAAAATGAGATACTGAGTGAGCTTGACCTCCTATATAACAGTTACCAGAATAATATTATCGTTACCACTTTCGAGACCCAGAGTGCCGAGCTGGCAAGAGCCTCGCTTGAGATTGCCATGGAACGCTATCGGCTGGGCTCCTTGTCAGGACTTGAGTTCAGAGAATATCAGAATAACTATCTCAGCGCCATAGACAGGAGGCTGAGAGCGTTGTACCAGGCGAAAATATCTGAGATCGGACTGCGGCTTCTGGCCGGAGAGCTCACTGAGTAGCGCTGCCTCTGCCCCTCCTGTACGCCCGTATGCCTTGCCATGAGAGCCAGATGACAAGCAGTGCTCCAAGGGCATACATTATCCAGTGAATGTAAGGAAGAATAAACTCCCGCTTATCGTAGGCGAAATAACCCATGAGGGCAAGAATGACATTCCATATCGCTGCCCCAAGAACCGTATAGAGTAGAAACGAACCAAGATTCATCCGCGAAAGACCTGCCGGGATGGATATCAGCTGTCTGACCGCCGGCACAAGCCTGCCAATGAATGTTGATATTTTGCCGTGTTTCACAAAGTATTGCTCTGCCTTTTCTACTCCTTCGCGAGTGATAAGGAGAGCGTGAGCCCATTTGGTCTCGGCCAGACGGTAGAGAAGCGGTCTGCCAAGCCATACAGCGAGGTAATAATTTATTATGGCACCCGTCATTGCTCCGGCTGTAGATGACAATAGCACCCCGGTCATGGTCAGGCTGCCCTCGGCTGCCTTCCAGGCAGCAAAAGGTACTACAATCTCTGAAGGAAAAGGAATGAAAGAACTCTCAATGGTCATCAAAAGGAATATCGTAAAGTAATTAAGGTTGACTATATACCAGTCAAGAACCGTCTGAAATATTTCCATAATCGCTTATCGTTTGTTCCTTATTGTCTGAAGGTCTGAAGTCTGAGGTCTGAAGGTCTGAGGTCTCAAGGTCTCAAGGTCTCAAGGTCTCAAGGTCTGAAGTCTGAAGATGACCGCAAGACTGCAAGACTGCAAGACTGCAAGACTGCAAGACTGCAAGACTGCAAGACTGCAAGACTGCAAGAC
>CAYQNT010000083.1:0-11887 GCA_964418865.1 uncultured Rikenella sp. | reverse complement strand
CCTGGACCGCTACAGACGTAGCCGGTAATGCATCGAGCTGCATACAGCTTATCACTGTTCAGGACGTTACAGCACCGACATTCACTGTACCTGATGATATAACAATATGCAGGGATGTAACATGCAGCTATGATGTAAATCCTGCTTTAACAGGAGATGTAACAGATGAGTGGGATAATTGCGCACCAGGACTTAATGCTGTACCGACAGATGAGACTATAAATCTCACGTCGTGCGATACTGTGGGGTATATTTTACGTACCTGGACATTGCAAGATATAGTCGGCAATACTACCATAGCCATTCAGACCATCTGGGTTCAGCCTGTCCCGAGAATATCCGTGCTGGTGCCTGACACACTCTTCTGCAACGGGTCAACCGTTGACTTCACAATTGATTCGCTGGTTGTATCAAGAGGAGAGGTGATGTACGACCTGGATGTGACATATCCGGTAGGGATAAGCGGAATGCTTACCGATGGCTCAAGTCAGATAAATAATATCTCCGACGCACTTATCAACACTACTAACAGTTATCAGTCTGTTACCTACACATTCAGCCCATATATTCAGGGTAAACCGGGAGATCCGACATGCCATAACGGAATTGATATAACCATAGTCATACATGTTGAGCCTACCGCAAGAGTCTCGCATTTCATTGCAGATAGTGTGCTATGCAACGGAGAAAGTGTCAACATCCAGATCTCGTCAGTGACTGTTCCATACAGGGGCATTGAGTTCAATGTTGACGCCATAAGCAGTAGTCTGGAAATTCAAGGTGCTGCGGACAGGACCGGACTGGTTGTGACGGATATTATTGCCGAATCCCTGACTAACACTGGTGATACTGCAAGGATGGTACTTTACGTCATCACCCCCAGGACACTTGATGTCAACAATATCCAGAAATGCCCCGGGATAAGTGATACCGTCGAGGTTTGGGTCAATCCCACCCCGAGGGTTATTCCTCTGAACAATGCACCTCAAATATGTGACGCAGGAAGTACAAATATAGTACTCACCTCACCCACTGTAACGACTTCAGGGATTAGGGAATTCAATTATACCATCAGTGCGACAGCACCCACAACAATAGTAGCAGGTAACAGGACTCCGGCCAACAGTCAATTGGACAACACATTACTTCAATTCCAGTACACGAATGAAAGTGATACGATGCAGTCGGTCTTTTTCCATATCACTCCGAAGATTACTCTTTTGGGATGCCCTTACGGGGATGTTGTTCAATCAGAGGTGAAGATACATGCCCGGCCACTTCAATCACTTGAGATTCTGGACTCAATCACTTGCGACGGTGGCCAGAATGGCAGTTTGGAAGTAATTCATGCAAAGGGAATGGATTCATTATGGGTGATATGGTCCGGTCCTGATTATTGGAGGGATACTACATATAACATCTTCATTGCAACCGAGAGGAACCAGGGTTTATATACGGCTACTGTAATAGACAGCCTGGGATGCACAAGCTCAGCCTCGCTCAATCTACTGGAGCCTGAAACAGAGGTTTCATTCTATTTTAATGAATTTATATCATGCCCCGGAGCCGGAGATGCCATAGTTGGGTTGGCCTTGACGGAAGGAGAGGCACCGCCTTATTACTACCATCTGGTCTGGAATGAGACAGATACTGTTTCCCAGGGATCGCTGCCTATGCCCGATTTAATGGGACACCCGGTATTTTTATATCTTAACAGCTTCAAACCGGGAGACTATCACCTGATAGTTACGGATGACAACGGATGTAAGAAAGAAAAACTGCTAACCCTATTTGACGCCCCCACTACCTCGGTGATGTTTGAAAAGTCATGGTATGGAGAAAATAATATCTCCTGCAAATCCTATGACGATGGTAAGTTAATTGTCAGCCAGATCAGGAGTTATTATATGGAGGGGTCAGATACGGTATTTGATCCTTATAGGGCTCCTTATACATATCAGTGGACAGCATCTGAAGGAGGGGTCATTAATGGTAGTTCTACCGACAGTATTCTGGTGGGTATTCCAGCTGGCACTTATACACTAACTGTCACAGATAGCAAGGGTTGCGAGTTTACTTTTACAGAAGAGTTGACAGAACCTGATGGCATAGAACTGCTTAGTGAGGAGCTCTCTTCAAGCGCTGATGGTAATTATCAGATATCTTGTAATGGTGTAAGTGACGGATACATCAACCTTCAGTTCAACGGAGGGTCGGGCAGTTACGGTTATAACTGGACTGGCCCCGGAAGTTATAGTGCTACAACTGCATCAATTGCCGGCCTTGCTACCGGCACATACAATTTGACAGTGATGGATGCAAATATGTGCCACAGAGAGTATTCATATTTCCTCGATGAACCTGATTCACTATCAATTAGTATTGTCAAATCACTAACTTCAGACGGAGATTTCAACATCAGCTGCAACGGCGGTGACGGCACAATTGACATTACTGTCTCAGGCGGAAGCGGTCCCGGAACATATGTCTACAACTGGTTGAATTCAGATGATCCTGTATGGTCATCCAGCACGGAAGATATCACTGCCGTAGCAGGAACATACAAGCTGACAGTCACAGATGCCAATGGCTGTACCAATGAAAGAGTCATAACCCTGACAGAACCAGATTCTCTTAAGCTGTCACTTGATGTATCGGACATAACATGCCTTACTGCGCCTGCCTACAATGACGGGGCTATTGATCTTATAATCACTGGCGGTAGAGCGCCTTATACATATGCATGGGAAGGCCCATCAGGCTATACTACCGGTCTTAAGGATATTTCGTCTCTGACAGAGGGCCGTTATACTGTGACGGTGACAGATGCTTACGGTTGTGTGATAACTGCAGATACCCTTCTATCACATCCCGAACCACTTGCACTTAACATTCTCCTGTCAGATTATAATGGCTACGCTATCAGTTGTCTCGGCAGAACTGACGGATGGCTCAAGGTTATCCCGCAGACAGGAACGGCACCATATGACTATTCATGGAGTGGCCCCGGTGGCAATTTAACTACGGGCACAGATTCAATCTATGGTCTCAGGGAAGGCATTTATTCGTTAACAGTTACTGACAGAAATCTTTGTGCCATCACGCAGGAAACTACCCTCTTATCGCCCGGACAGTTGAGCATGATGCTGAATATCGGTATGAGTAACGGAGGCGGAAATAACATCAACTGCTATGGAGCAGCTACAGGCATGGTTAACATAACAGCGGTGAATGCTGCCGGTACCCCGACGTACCTATGGTCAGACGGCCTTCCAGGGGCCTCACGTGAAGATATGGCAGCGGGCCTTCATGAGGTTATTATTACTGACGCTAATGGCTGTATGGCTGACACATCGCTTACTCTTACGCAGCCCGATCCGCTGGTGATCAACTTTAGCATGGTTTCGCCATACTGTCCCGAGAGCAATGACGGAAGTATCTTTGCAGGTGTGACGGGAGGCGAGGGGATTTACACCTTCATCTGGAGTGATGGCCAGACAACACAGGAGGCTGATAACCTGACAGCCGGACTTCATATAGTCGAAGCAATGGACTTTAACGGTTGCGTAATGACTGACTCTCTGAATCTTAAGCCTCTGAATGAAATTTGTGTGGGTATACCCAATGCATTCTCACCTGACGGCGACGGAATAAATGAGTACTGGAACATCGACCGCATTGCCCTCTACACAAAGGCAGAAGTGGTTATTCTCAACAGGTGGGGTGAAATGGTATGGAAATCTCAAAAGGGATATCCCGAACCATGGGATGGTCGTGCCTCTAACGGAAAGGAGCTGCCGATGGATTCCTATCATTATGCCATTGACCTTCATAATGGCGAAAAACCTATAGTCGGACACGTGACCATTATAAGGGGGAAATGAATAAAAGCGGAGGATCATATAAGGTGAGAAAGGGATTGCTGATAATAGTCGCGGTAATGATGGTATCAGCGCTTGATGCCCAACAATTGCCTATTTACAGCCAGTACCTCTTTAACAAGTATCTTATCAATCCGGCTGTTGCAGGCAGTGATGGTTACACCAGTATTAACCTTACCTCAAGGCAGCAATGGGCCGGCTATATGGGAGCCCCACAAACCTATTCACTTAGCGTCCAGACAAGGATACTCAAACAGAAATATATCATCCGGGATAACATATTCGATAACAAGATCTTTAAAGCTCAGACAACAGGCAAGGTAGGCTTTGGAGGAACAATATATTCTGACGTAAATGGTCTTGTTCGCCGTACCGGGTTCTCTACATCATACGCATATCATATATGGCTTCAGGGAGGCACTCAGATGTCGTTCGGGCTGGCATTTACCGGTTACCATTACAAGATAGACCAGCGGCAGATACAGTTTGAAGATCCTGATGAACCATGGCTGAATACGGATTTCAGGAAGGGAATATTTGTGCCAGATTTTAATTTTGGAGTGTATCTTTTAAACAGGAAGTTTGCAATAGGCTTCTCCGCGCAGGAGCTGATGGAAGGATTCATCAAGGCGGGAAGCCAGGCTTACAAGGATCTGAAGATATACAGGACTTACTATCTTTTCGGGAACTATGATTTCGAGCCTGACAACAAGACGCTCATTCAACCCTCTCTGCTTATAAAGATGTCAGAACAGTTTAGGCCACAGGCCGATATAGGCCTTACCTACTCTTATGACAACAAGATATGGATTGGAGGAACCTTCAGGACAGGAAGCGCAATTATTGCAAATGTAGGCGTAAGGAAGGATAGGATGTTTTTTGGGTATTCCTTTGACTTCACACTTAGGTCGATACAGATGTCAACCTACGGCTCCCATGAGTTTATTGTTGGTGTAAGATTTGGAGACAGCCCGAGAAAGTATCGCTGGCTTGACAGATACTAGGGAGCTGATTTTGAGATTACATAGATGAGTGAGCTGGCTTTTTCCCTATGGCCGAAGTTGCCTATAGTAAGAAAGAGTCCCAGAACCAAACCTCTCAGCAGTGCAAGCTTGCCTCCTGAATTTTTTATGCTGAGGGTTGAAATATAAAAGATGTCAAGTGGCAAGGGTATTATCCTCTTGCACGTAAATCCATGATCCTTGACGAATCTTATCAGTGCTTTGGGAGAGAAATGCCATATGTGCCTCGGAACATCAAGTGCGGCCCACTGCTGACCAAACCACCTGGCATCAGCAGAATCGAGGTTTGGCAGCGCAATGATACATTGGCCGTCATCTTTAAGGATCCTGTTTACCTCATCCATCCATTTCCCCGGTTCATAGAGGTGCTCAAGTACATGCCATAATGTTATGCAGTCAGCGCTCTTGTCACGTATGTTTTTAATTTCGGAGGGTGCAACAGCATTGATGGCGAACATTGCTGCAGAGTATTCTCTTGCCTGCTCATTCAGTTCTATTCCTGTAACCTCCCAACCCCTCTTCTGCATAGTGGAAGCAAAGTAACCGGTACCGCTGCCAATGTCGAGAAGAGTACCTGTTTCTTTTCCGGTCACCCTGGTGGTCAGTCTATATTTCCTTCCCAGCATAAACCGCCTGGCAAGGTGGTATAAATAGTCCGTCAGGCTGCTCTTATTATCTGAATGAGAGATATAATCCTCCGAAGCATAGTATCGTCCTATTTCATTTTTAGGAGGAGGATTGGCAGTGAATGCCAGTCCGCAGTCACTGCAACTGCTTACCATGAATGTTTCACCGCTGACCAGGTGATCCTTTGCAGAGAGCAGATGGGTGACATTATCCGATCTGCATTCCGGGCAGACCATCGTCTCAGCCATTTCTGCGCAGGATTTTAAATTGCGGAATTGCAACCAGAACCAGCAGTGCCAGCAAGATAACAGAGCCTGCCAGGGAGACTTTATTTCCAATCTTGTAAGACTGGGGCTCAAACCTGAAAGTGATGGAGTGTTCTCCGGCAGGGAGAGCCATACCCCTCAAAACATAATCAGTTCTGAAATGATCGGCCGGCGTCTCGTCAATGTAAGCCTGCCATCCATGCTGATAATAGATCTCTGAAAATACTGCTATCCTGTCTGTTGACAGTACAGCGGTATAGGTAAGCAGGTTTGGTTCGTAGGATGTCATGAAGATCGTGTCGCCGGCAGATCCCTGTGTGTCGGGAATAGTTATCATATCAGCAAATCTCCTGTCTGCGACAGCCTCCTCTTTCGGGTTTAGGGTTTTAATCGCCCGTAGTTCGGCGTCAGCGTTTTCCATGAGAGATACCCTGTTCACAAGCCATGCATTTCCGGCGGCATATTTGTTTACCAGAGGAGCCGCGCCTGGATCAATAATGATGTACTTTGTGTTTAGCATGTTAAGTGCGCTCAGAGTTCTCATCACACCCTCTGCCTCTTCCCATGATGTGGTAGTCTGGAGGCTCGTTATGAGCGAGTTTATGTCATCAGTCAGGCATGCTTCAATAAGCTCCTGATATCTCTTCATCTTGACACCGCTGTAGCCTCCCACTGACATATGGTGGTATGAGGTAGAGGCATCATTGAATACTGATACCGTGAGGTTCAGTACCCGAGATTCTTCCTTGTCTTCAAGTATCACCTGGTCTGCATGGGTAGGGGCAAACGAGTTAACAGCTGTTCTTTTGGTTTCGAAGTTGGAGCTACCAAGGTATCTCGCGTCTACCGGTATCTGGTCAATGAGGAACAGTGCAATGAGTCCGGTAAGGGCGTATTTCGCCTTGATGCTTTCTTTCACGAAGAACCATATCAGAGCTGCTCCAGCTGCTATAAGCAGGAATGATCTTACTGCATCAGTGCGTAGCATCATCTTTCTGTCGGCCATCATTGCCTCCCTGATCCATGACAGTGAATCAGGAAGTGCTTTCTCATCAGGCCTCAGGAATGATCCGGCAATACCCGGTACCAGAAAGAAAATCAGAGCAACTCCGCCGGTCACCAGCGCAGCCGTCAGTACAGCCTTAAGGGCTTTTTCACGGTTGATGGCGCCCTCTGTTATATCTCTCAATGCCAGCACAGCAAGAAGCGGAACCAAGACTCCTGCCATAACCAGCGTCATTGATACGGCCCTGAACTTGTCATACCCCGGGAAATAGTCGATAAATAGCGATGTCAGTGGCATGAAGTTCTTCCCCCAGGAGAGGAATAGCGACAATAGCACGGCAGTGAGGATCCACCATTTCTCTCTTCCCCTGATGATGAGCAGTCCCAGCACGAAGAGGAACAGTATCACTGCCCCGAAGTATACCGGTCCGCTTGTGCCCGGCTGTTTTCCCCAGTACATAAAAAGCTGACCCTGCGCATCGCCCATTTTATTCTTTCTGAGGGCCTTCACTGTTTCTGAATCCTTCGAAAAGGGAACTGTTGCACCTCCCCTGAAGTTAGGGATCAAAAAAGTGAGAGACTCATCTATTCCGTAGCTCCACTGTGTTATATATTCCTTGTCAAGTCCGCTTTCATTACCTCCAGTGGGCTGGCTCAGATCACTTTTTCCCCTTGTTGACTCCTTGCTGTATTCCCACGTTGAATAGAGCGAAGCGAAATTGACACTGAAGGCTATCAGTACCGCCACAATTAGCATCCCGGAAGTCTTAAGGAAAGCAGGGAAAGTCTTCTCTCTTACAGCCGCAACCAGCTCAAAAATCCCGAACACAATAACGATGAGGCCGGTATAATAGGTTATCTGGAAGTGGTTAGCCATGATCTGCATTGATAGAAAAAGTGCAAAGAGCACACCTCCGGCTATAGCATTTTTCCTGAACGAGTATACAACACTTCCTATGACAGGGGCCATGTATGCCATGGCGTAGGCCTTTGTGTTATGTCCGGCCGACAGGCTGACGAACAGGTATGAAGTGAAGCCATAGGCGATTGCTCCGGCCATAGCTAGCCAGGGATTAACCCTGAAAAAGAGAAGCATAATGTAGAAACCCAGCATTGAGAGGAACAGGGCGGCCACAGGTGTCTTGTATGACTTCAAAAAATTATCGAGCTGTTTGAACAGGTTCCCTGGGTACTTGACAGATATCATAAAGGCCGGCATTCCGCCAAACATTGAGTTTGTCCAGAGGGGTTCCTTTCCGTACTGATCGCGGTAGTCGCTTATCTCTTTTGAAGAGCCCTCATAGACTTTTGTATCATGCGCGTTGATCTTCCTGCCTTCAAGAACAGGGAAGAAATATGCAAAGGAGATCACTGTGAAGACAATGACGGCAACAATATGCGGCAGGGCGGATTTCAATGCACTCACTTTCATCTGTCGGTTTTTTTCAGGAATATCCAGAGGTTGGTATCATCAGACAAAAATACACCAACTGATCATTAAATCAAATGAGTATATTATTATACATTTGCCGGAGCAGGAGATAGATATGGGCATAGTTCAGAAGCAGACAATACGAGGGACCGCATGGTCTTACCTTGGGGCCCTGCTCGGCTTTGTGAACATAATTCTCCTATCGCCCAAGATCTTTTCTGCCGGTGAGATTGGTGTTGTACAGCTCCTGCTGGCGTTTGCTACCATGCTTGCCCAGTTCTCAAGCCTGGGATTCACTAATGTAATTAACAGGCTGTTTCCTTATTTCAGGGACAGCCGGGGAAGACACCACGGTTTCCTTGCGCTTTCGCTCATAATCACACTTGCCGGTTTTCTGGCAGCAATAATATTTTTCAAGATTTATTCGCCTCATTTTGTGCAGGCAAATCTTGAGCATTCACCCCTGATATCAGAATATTCATTTTATCTCCCCGCACTACTCCTTGTTACACTTCTCTTTAACCTGTTTGACAATTATAATAAGGTACTCTATGATGCCGTTCTCGGAACCTTCCTTAGGGAGTTCCTGTTCAGGGTCTTTAACCTGGCTCTGATAATACTTTTCTGGGCAGGTGTTATAGACTTCAATGGGTACGTTTTTGGTTATGTGGTCTCGCAGGGTGTGCCTCTTATCATTATCTTCATCAGTCTTCTTCTCAGGGGAGAGATTTCACTGAAGCTCGAACCCGGCTACCTGACTCCTCATCTGCGGAAGGAGATTTTCATCCTCTGTCTGTTCGGGATACTTACAGGCTTCAGCACCCTTACGCTGACCACGCTCGATAAGCTGTTTATTAACCGATACATAGGTGAGACAGGTGTAGGGATTTATGCAATAGCATCATATTTTGCAGTGCTGATCACCTTACCGGGCAGGTCAATATCCAAGATATCTATTCCTTTTCTGGCAGAATCATGGAAGAAGGATGACCGTGGCACCATTGACGATATGTATGTGCGAAGCAGCATCAATCAGTATGCGGTAGGACTGCTTATTTTCATAGGTCTGCTCGTAAACATTGACAATATCTTTCGTCTCCTGCCTGAGGTCTACGGCAGTGGTGCGGCCGTGATAATTCTGATAGGGATGGGAAACCTCGTGAGCGGCTCTGCAGGTATCAACGGGGTGGTTCTGAGCACCTCCTCACTGTACAGGTTTCAGACGTGGCTCATGTTCATCCTGATAGTACTATTTGTTGGTACCAGTATGATCTTCATACCAATCTTTGGCATCACCGGTGCTGCAATGGCCACCATGATCTCGAACATTATTTACAGCATGCTCGGCGTCCTGGTTATTGGGAGAAAGTTCGGCCTCTGGCCTTACAGCACTATCCATTTGAAGATGACGCTTGTAGGCCTTGTAACTCTTTTTGTAGGGTATATTCTGCCACAGATGTCTCTTATCCCTGACATTTTAGTGAGGAGCCTTCTGGTAACAGTTATCTTTTTGGTTGGTGTTTATTTCTGGAGGCTGTCTGATGACATGAACCGAATAGCTGGTTCTGTCATGGACCGGATAAAGAAGTGGCTATAGAACGGAATTCAGCAGCTCACCAAGCTTTACTGCCAATGCCCTTCGCGAATACTCGAGATGATGGCCGCCTCGCTTTACCGGTTTGCCTTCAGCGACCATCAGGATAAAATCATGCATACCCTGAACATCATCATAGCCGAATATCCCCTGATAGCCGCATGATGTCAGGAGGCGTGCTGCATCTCCGTCAGCCGGACCAAGAAACAGGATTGGCTTTTCCGTTGCCAGGTATTCAAATATCTTACCGGTAAGAATAGACTTGTTCGATTGGTGATCAGGAATGATCAGGAGCAGCATGGTGGAATCCATCATATGCCTTATTGCATCCGGATGCTCACAATAATGAATGAATTCAGGACCATTGCCCTCTTCCTCCGTCGGAAATATATTCTGTATCTGTTCCGGCACTGTACCGACAAATTTAAGTAGCACCGGCATGTCATTGATCCGGATACTACTGACAGCCTCAATGAGTCCCTTGATGGGGTAAGCAGGAGAGAGGGTACCGACATATGTGATGGTGAATCTTTCAGGCAGAGTTGGAACAATACCTTCAAAATCCTCCTCGTCAAAACCGTTGGGCAGCACATAAATCTTTTTATCCATCTTTTTGATTCTGGATGCAAAGTGAGAAGCAAGGGTCTGACCCACTGTTATAATCGTATCCGCCTTTGACAATACTGTCTTCTCCATATGTCTGTCGATCATTCTGGCAGGCCATGAAGGTTTAAACAAGTCATAGTAATAAATATCAGTCCATGGATCCCTCATGTCGGCCACCCATTTTATATGAGGGAAGCGGCGCTTCAGCCTGAGTCCGATGAGTTGTGTTGAGTGAGGAGGGCTGGTGGTTATTACATGGGTGATATGTTCGTTTTTAATCAGCTCGCGGGCTTTTCTGAAGGCGAACCTGTTCCATCCCTTGCGCGGGTCAGGTATGAAGAAATTACCACGGATGAAGCGGCTGATAGTGCTTTTTAACCCCTTGCCGGTACCGGAGGCAAATCCTGCGTGAGGTATTTTAGACTGGTCTTTATTGTAAAGGGCAAAGTAGTTCACCGCCCTGGTCCGGTTCACCACCACATCAAGAGGGATCTCGCCAAACAGCGAAGGATCCCTGAAGGGATAGGCTGCGTATTCTTCCTTGACGGTGAGTATGACAGGCATCCACCCGGATGAGGGAAGGTATTTTGCAAATTTAAGCCAGCGCTGCACTCCTGCACCCCCACTGGGAGGCCAGTAATAGGTGATGATCAGAACCTTTGCCGGGCTGGATCTCATGTTATAGTTTTTTCAGCAGCTCCTGCATGCTGACCTTGTCTGCTATAATAGACCTGAGTTGAGAGATAGGGATCCTCTCCTGCAGCATGGAGTCGCGGTACCTGATGGTGACGGTCTCATTCTGTGAGGTCTCGTAGTCAATGGTAATACAGAAGGGAGTGCCTATCGCATCCTGGCGCCGGTAGCGTTTTCCGATAGAGTCTTTTTCGTCATACTGGCAGTTGAAGTCGAATTTAAGGCCATTGATGATCCTGCGGGAGATATCAGGAAGACCGTCCTTTCTCACCAGCGGCATCACTGCCAGCTTGACCGGGGCGAGTGCTGCAGGCATCCTGAGGACAACCCTGCTGTCGGGCGTACCATCTTCCTTTGTGAGATCTTCCTCATAGTAGGAGGCTGCCATCACCTGCAGAAACATACGGTCAACGCCAATAGAGGTCTCAACCACATAAGGGATGTATGATTCATTCATTTCCGGATCAAAGTACTGCATCTTCTTGCCGCTGTATTCCTGATGCTGTTTCAGGTCGAAGTCAGTCCTTGAATGGATCCCTTCCACCTCCCTGAAACCGAATGGGAATTTGTACTCTATGTCAGCTGCAGCATTAGCGTAATGGGCCAGCTTGTCATGGTCATGGAAACGGTAATTATCGTCGCCGAAGCCGAGGGCACGGTGCCACTTCATCCTTGCCTCTTTCCATTGGCTGTACCATTCCAGCTCGGTGCCGGGGACTCGAACCCCGCACCAACTGCTTAAAAGGCAGTTGCTCTACCGG
>CAYQNT010000082.1:4488-11902 GCA_964418865.1 uncultured Rikenella sp. | reverse complement strand
AGCCAACAGTCGGCAGTCGGCAGTCAGCATGGAGCATGGGGCATGGAGCAAGGAGTCAGCAGCCAACAGTCGGCAGTCGGCAGTCAGCATGGAGCATGGGGCATGGAGCAAGGAGCATGGGGCAGGGAGCAGGGAGCCCTCAGGCTGCAAGCCTAACGCTTTTCACTATTAAAGAACTTATTCAGCTTGTCAAAGGCTGAGGAGAGGGCAAAGACCACCACTTTGTCACCGGCCTCGATGATGGTGTCACCGGTAGCTATATAAGCCTTGTAATTGCGAATCCCTCCACCGACGATGGCCTCTTTGGGGAAGTCTATCAGCTTCAGAGGAGTGCCGGTTATGAGCGCATTCTCAGGAACGTTGTACTCAATCACCTCGGCATCGGTGCCGGTCATCATCTTGACCTGGGTGACATTGGGATTCATCGTGTGCCTGAAGAGGCGGCTCGCTGTGGCAATCTTCTTGTTGATGATGGTGTCTATGCCCGAGTTCTCGGCAAGATTGATATATTCCATGTTCTCAACCTCGGCTATTGTTTTCATCACACCAATCTTCTTCGCCAGCAGGCATGACAGTATGTTCGTTTCAGAGTTACCCGTTACGGCTACGAAAGCATCCATGTGTTGCAGACCCTCCTCCGTCAGCAGGTCTCCATTTCTGCCGTCGCCATTGATCACCAGCGTCTCTTCAAGCGTCTCTGACAGGGCACGGCACTTATCAAGATCACGATCAATAAGCTTCACCTGACAATCGTGCTGCAGCTTAAGCGCTATATGCCTGCCTATGCGGCTGCCGCCGAGGATCATTATGCTTTTGGCTTGTACGTTACGCTTTCCTGAGAATTTCATCAGGTCTCCTATCCCCTCACGCGTTGATATGACAAATGCAAGATCACCCTCCTGAAACGTCTCTTTGCCTCTTGGAATGATTGTCTGTTCGTTTCTCTTTATGGCTACGGCACGATATTTTATTGACATGAGTGAGTTGGTCACCTCTTCCAGTGTAAGGTTAAGCACCGGGGCATTTTTCTCAAGCTTCTGCACATAGAGTGATAGTAATCCACCTGCAAAATCCATGAACTCAGTTGTGCCGGTCTCCTTCAGCAGGCTGATCACCTCCTTTGCTGCTATGAACTCGGGGTAGATCAGGTGGTCAACACCCATCTCCCTTAAGAACTCCTTGTTGGCTCGCTCAAGGTACTCCATATTATCAATGCGGGCTATAACCTTGCTGGCGCCGAGCTTTTTTGCCAGTATTGCCGCGCTGATATTTGTGTCTTCGTAATGGGCAACGGCTATGAAAAGGTCTGTATGTTTCTTTATGGCTTCTCTGAGAAGGTTGATGGAGGTTGCCGACCCCTGGTATGAAAGCACATCAATGGATGCATCAACCGAGTTGAGGCGCTCCGCTTCCGAGTCAATAAGTATTATCTCATGTTCACCTTGCGAGAGCAACTTGGCAAGGTGTGTCCCCACCTCCCCTGCACCTGCAATTACTATTCTCATGTCAGTAATTATAAAAACAGGGCAAAGTTATATAAAAGAAACGTTAGCCGGGTTCAATAACCACAATCTTTAGCCCCCGTGTGACAGCATGCTTCCTGACCTCTGCCGGCACCTTGTCACCAGAGGGAGGCACAAGCAGCAGCCTGCCAACTTGTCTCACCCTGAACTCATCACCTCTGATATTGTAAACAATGACTCTGTCTCTTCTTGCCTCCTTTATTGTCTTGACACCATTGCAGGCAATGAGAAGCATGACTGCTATCATGAAAGGCTTTAGTGTTATCTTTCTGACCCTGAGCAGTGATGTAAGGAGAAGGGCTGTTGTGGCTGTAAGCATGATTGTTTCTGCAGCTGACATACCTATGTTCATTATCACTCCATGATCCATTGAACTGATGAAGCCGGTGAAGGTAAGTGTGAACCCGGCAATGCGCCCAAGTATTAGGGCAATGAAGGCAGAGACAGGAGGGAAGGCGGAGGTAGCTATCAGGAGCATGGCAAGCACCATGACCATGAAAGTTATTGGTATAACAACAATGTTGGAGAGCAGGAAGAGCAACGGGAAGATGTTGAAGAGCCTGACTGTCAGTGCCAGTGTGCCGGCCTGCGCAATTAGTGATATGGCCGCCGTCTGCCACAGATAGTTGACAATCCGGTTCTTCACCCTGACAAGCATATACAGACGGTGATAAAAGGCCAGGATAAATGCTACGGCAAGGTATGAGAGCTGAAACCCTGCTTCGAAGACCACTGCCGGGTGAAGAGCCGTAAGAATGAAAGCCGAGGCCAGCAGATTATTCATCCCTGTTGCAGGCCGGTTAAGAAGCGATCCGGCCTGAAGGAATGTGAACATTATGGTGGCACGTAGCACTGAGGGTGACATGCCGGTAATAAATGCAAATCCCCATAGTGCAGTGACAATAATCAGCGCCCTGACAACTCTTCCTCGTCCTCTGAGAAAGAAGAGAAGGAATGAGAGTGCGATGCTGATCATCCCAACATGCAAGCCTGAGACGGCCATGACATGCATGGCTCCTGCCCTGGAGAAAGAGGTCAGCTTCTCTTTGTCAAGGAGCTCTTTATCTCCTATTATCAGCGCTGTGACAAGACCCAGCTCCTCACCACTAAGCCCTGCCCTCCTGAAGGTCTCTATCATACCGTGCGCCACAATCAGTGAACTCTCACGAAGGGAGCGATGATCAGCAGAGCGATATGAGATGATATCACTTGCACGGAAGAAGGCCATGTATCTGACCCCCTGACCTTCAAGATAACGCCGGTAGTTAAACTCGCACGGGTTACCGTTATTTACTACCGGCCGCGGAGTAATACGCAGCAGCATGCGATCGCCCGGACTCCATCCGGAAGGGATGGTGTCAGACATAAACCATAGCATCATCGATCCACGGGGATAATAGATCGAGTCGTCGTCTGCGGCACTGATGATGCTGGCTATGAACGAACAGCTGCTGTTCTTCTTTTCCGGGAAAGCCGAGAGTCGTACTGAGACAATCTGCCCTCTCTTTACCATATCTCCCGGACGCCTGCGCTCTTCTGTGCGAAGGATATAACCCGTTGCCATTAGAAAGATTGCCAGGGCCACGCCGAAGTGCGTATCGGAGAAATAGCTTTTGCGAAAAAGTCTCAGGGTCATTAACGACAGCGAGGCTGCAGCAACAATAAAAGCAATAGCCATAAAGCGCGGCATAGCCTCAGCCACGATCACACCTCCACACAAAGGTGCAAAAAGCCTCAGGAAAGGTATCTCCCTGAAATGCACGGGTCACAGCGTTAGACCCACTAAAGTTATGACTATTTTATTGGAAGAGCAATATCTGAGTTTTACCTGCCGGTGGGGAGTATGGTACGATAGTCGGCTTCAAATTTCCCTTTACTGATATCATTGAGCTTGCCCTTGATGAGCCTGCGGCGAAGAGGACTGAGCCTATCAGGGAACAGGATGCCGTCAAGATGATCATACTCATGCAGCACAACCCTCGCCTTATAGCCTTTGTAAACCTCTTCATGGAAGTTCCACTCCGTGTCAAAATATTGTATTAGTACCTCTGACTCGCGGTCAACCTCCTCATGAAGGCCTGGCACGCTGAGGCACCCCTCGTTCATCGGCACCTTCTCGCCCTTGCGTTCTACCACCTTAGGGTTTATGAAAGCTTTTTTGAAATCTTTCATCTCGGGATGATCTTTTGCCAGGGGCTCACCGTCTATGACAAACAGTCTGATCGATTTACCTATCTGCGGTGCCGCAAGTCCCAGACCGTCTGAGCCGTACATTGTCTCAAACATGTCGGCAATTAAGGTATCAAGATTTGGGTGGTCACGACTGATATCTTTTGCTACCTTTCTCAAGACAGGGTGTCCGTATACGTAAATGGGTAGTGTCATTTTGTTCTGTTACTTTTTACTGCTGTTTTCAATGATGCTGAGCCACGACTGTAGGATGATAGAGGCACTGATACGGTCAGCCATCCCTTTGTCGCGTCTTTCGCTTTTCTTCACACCGCCTTCAATCATCGTTTGCATGGCAATCTGTGATGTGAAACGCTCATCAGTCAGGTGCAGCGGGGTCATCGGAAAGAGCTTTCTGAATCTGGCAATGAACGGATCAATGTATTTGACGCTTTCACTAGGCAAATTGTTCATGGTGACCGGGTAACCGATTATCACATCAGTAACATTTTCTTTCCGGATGTAATCTTTCAGAAAAGCTTCCAGCTCGCCTGATGGCACCGTGACAAGAGGCGATGCAATAATCCTTTCAGGATCAGTCACTGCCAGTCCGCATCTTTTTCTGCCATAGTCTATTGCCAGTGCCCTGCCCACCTTTTCAGTCCCTGCTGTCACGTTTGTCTCTTTGAATTCACTGTCATATACCAGGTGCAAAGTTATCGGTTTTTAAGAGATAAAAAAGAGAGCCGGGTCATCCGGCTCTCTGGTATGGTAGAAAAAAGTTTTATTCTGATTTTTCTTTCGCATCTGTCTCAACAACTCCAAAGTCCATCTCTGAAAGGCGCTTGTAGTTGTTGTATCTCCATTTGGAGTTTTCTTCAGCCTGCTTAAAGAGTACTTCAGCTTCGCCTGGGAAATCCTTAAGCAATGAGGTGTAACGCACCTCTGACTTGAGGAAGTCCTGGAACTTGCTCCAGTCTGGCTCTTTGGAGTCGAGCTGGAAGGGGTTCTTGTTCTCAGCCTCGAGGCGTGGATCAAACCTGTAGTTATGCCAGTATCCTGCTGTCACTGCATCTTTTGCCTGCTGCTGTGTCTTGCCCATGCCATTGCGGAGGCCGTGGTTGATACAGGGTGAGTAGGCGATGATGAGAGACGGTCCTGGATATTCTTCTGCCTCGCGAATGGCCTTGAAGTACTGGTTATGGTTCGCCCCCATGGCTACCTGCGCCACATAGACGTAGCCATAGGTCATAGCCATCTGTCCGAGGTCTTTCTTGCGTATCTTCTTGCCTGAGGCAGCGAACTTGGCAACAGCGCCTGCAGGTGTTGCCTTTGAGGCCTGTCCTCCGGTGTTGGAATAGACTTCCGTGTCAAGCACCAGCACATTGATATTCTCTCCTGATGCAAGCACGTGGTCAAGGCCGCCGTAGCCTATGTCATAGGCCCAGCCATCGCCACCGAAGACCCAGTAAGACCTCTTGATGAGGTACTTCTTGAGACCAAGTATCTCTTTGCATACCGGTGCCTTATCTTTCTCACATGCAGCTATTACTCTTTCCGAGACAGCTCTGGTTGTCTTGGAGTTATCTATCTCTGCTATCCATTCATTGAATGCTGCCACGGTTTCAGGGGCAAGGCCACTGTTGATATTCTCCTTCATCAGGCGCTCAATACGTTCCCTCATCCTTGTTGCTCCAACCATAAGACCGAACCCGTACTCTGCGTTGTCTTCAAAGAGTGAGTTAGCCCATGCCGGACCATGGCCGTTCTTATTGGTTGTATAAGGCATCGAAGGAGCTGAGCCGCCGTAGATTGATGAGCATCCGGTAGCGTTGGCGATGACCATGCGGTCACCGTACAACTGGGTGATAGCCTTTATATAGGGTGTCTCGCCACATCCTGCGCATGCTCCGGAGAACTCAAAGAGAGGCTGTGAGAACTGTGAGTTCTTCATGTTGGTGAACTTGTCAACAATATTGTCTTTGTAGCCCACCTTCTCATGCATGTAGCTCCATTTGTCTGCCTGGTTAAGCTGTGACTCAAGGGGTTTCATGATAAGTGACTTCTCCTTTGAAGGACATACATCAGCGCAGTTGCCACATCCGGTACAGTCATATACACTGACCTGTATTCTGAACTTATGGCTCTTGGTATTACCAATACCCTGCTTGGCTGTTGTTCCTGCCGGGGCAGCAGCCAGCTCCTCATCAGTAAGTAGGAAGGGGCGGATAGCTGCGTGAGGACAGACATATGAACACTGGTTGCACTGGATACAGTTGTCAACCTGCCACTCCGGGATATTGACTGCTATTCCGCGCTTTTCATAAGCGGCAGTCCCTGAGGGGAATGTTCCGTCTTCACGTCCAAGGAATGCACTCACCGGCAGATCATCTCCTCTGAGGCCATTGATAACATCAGCAACCTCGCGGATGAATTTAGGCTTGCTGCCGTTAATCTCTTCTGCCTGGACTTTAATCTTTGCCCATTCAGCAGGGATCTCAACCTTTATAACGTCACCACCGCGATCAATAGCACTATTGTTCATTTTTATAATGCTCTCTCCCTTCTTTCCGTAGGCTTTGACAACGGCATGTTTCATCTCATCAACAGCCAGCTTATAGGGAATGACTTCGGATACCTTGAAGAATGCACTCTGCATGATAGTGTTGGTTCTTGTTCCAAGACCAATTTCTTCTGCAACGTCAGTGGCATTAATTATGTACAGGCTGATATCATTCTCAGCAAGATACTTTTTCATGTGGTCAGGAATCCTGTTTTTTGTCTCCTCTACATCCCAGATGGAGTTCAGCAGGAAGGTGCCGCCTTTCTTCAGTCCCCTCAGCATGTCATATCTGTCGAGGTATGCCGGTACGTGGCATGCCACGAAGTCTGGAGTATTGACAAGGTAGGGCGAGCGTATGGGGTTATCACCGAAACGCAGGTTGGAGGTGGTCACACCTCCTGATTTCTTCGAGTCATAGGCAAAGTATGCCTGGCAGTATTTGTCAGTGGTCTCACCGATGATCTTAATAGAGTTTTTGTTGGCTCCTACCGTCCCGTCTGAACCGATGCCATAGAATTTGGCTGAATAAGTGCCTTTTTTGCTGACATTTATCTCAGGAAGAAGAGGAAGTGACCTGAAGGTCACATCGTCAACAATACCGACAGTGAACTGATTCATCGGCTTGTCTTTCTTCATGTTCTCGAAGACAGATATGATCTGGGCAGGTGTGGTATCTTTTGAGCTGAGTCCGTAACGACCGCCAACGATCACGGGCTGGTTGGGACGGCCATAGAATACATCCCTGACATCAAGGTAAAGAGGATCACCGTTTGCGCCAGGCTCTTTTGTACGGTCAAGAACAGTGATGCGCTTGACGCTCTTTGGCAGAACATTTAACAGGTACTTAGCCGAGAAGGGCCTATAGAGATGAACCGAGATGAGACCGAGCTTCTCTCCTTTGTTTTCAGCCAGATAGTCGATAACTTCCTTAATGGTCTCTGTGGCTGAACCCATGGCAATAATGATGTTTTCAGCATCAGGAGCGCCATAATAGGTAAACGGCTTATATTCGCGGCCGGTGAGGTCTGAGATCTTTTCCATGTACTCATTGACGGTATCATCAAGATGAGTGTAGAAGGGGTTTGAAGCTTCCTTAGCCTGGAAAAAGATGTCAGGGTTCTGGGCAGAGCCTCTGAGGCAGGGGTCGTTGGGTGTCAGG
>CAYQNT010000082.1:0-4478 GCA_964418865.1 uncultured Rikenella sp. | reverse complement strand
CCCCTGATAACAGGATTTTCAGGATTAAGAGCCCTTTCACGGAACGCTCTGAGAGCATCTGTATCAACTAAATTCTTCAGGTCATCAATGCTCAGCTCTTCTATCTTCTGTATCTCATGTGATGAGCGGAAGCCATCAAAGAAATGAATGAACGGGACACGTGATTTGATTGCTGAGAGGTGTGCTACACCTGCGAGGTCCATGATCTCCTGCACGCTGCCGCTGGCGAGCAAGGCAAAGCCTGTCTGGCGGGTGGCATATATGTCACCGTGATCGCCGAAGATTGAAAGAGCGTGGCCTGCAATGCTGCGTGCACTGACATGAAATACTGCCGGAAGTAGTTCTCCAGCCATTTTATACATGTTTGGGATCATTAAAAGGAGCCCCTGTGATGCCGTGAAAGTTGATGTAAGTGCACCTGACTGAAGAGATCCGTGAACCGCTCCTGCCGCACCGCCTTCACTCTGCATCTCTGACACCTTTACCTCTTCGCCGAAGATATTTTTGAGCCCGTGTGCTGCCCACTCATCTATATACTCAGCCATGGTGGAGGAAGGGGTTATGGGGTATATACAGGCTACCTCACTGAACATATAAGCTATGTGCGAAGCTGCCTGGTTGCCGTCACAAGTGATAAATTTTTTCTTTGCCATTTCTGATAATTAAGTAATTAATAATCAAATAACATTCTAAAAAATAAAACGCAAATTTACTGATTAAAACTCATAATAAAATGAGATTAATCAGGTATGCCTGAACACTTATGTTATTGATCTATTTGCCTGTGATTGCGTATAATAACATACGTGTTTTCCGGCACTTTATTCGCTGTTCATTGAAACGAGGAACTCCTCATTTGAGCGTGTCTGGCTTATGCGGTCACGGAGGAACTCCATAGCTTCAACCGAGTTCATGTCAGTGAGATAGTTACGAAGTATCCATATCTTGCTGAGCATGGTTTTATCAAGAAGCAGGTCTTCCCGTCTTGTGCTTGAAGCAGGTATGTCTATGGCAGGGAATATCCTTCTGTTTGACAGCTTGCGGTCGAGCTGAAGCTCCATGTTGCCGGTACCCTTGAACTCTTCAAAGATGACGTCATCCATCTTTGAGCCGGTATCAGTAAGTGCGGTGGCGATTATTGTCAGGGAGCCGCCGTTCTCAATGTTACGTGCTGCGCCGAAAAACCTCTTCGGCTTTTGTAGTGCGTTTGAATCTACACCTCCTGACAGCACCTTCCCCGAAGCCGGGGCGATAGTATTGAAGGCCCTGGCAAGGCGTGTGATGGAGTCAAGCAGTATAACCACGTCATGACCGCATTCAACAAGCCTCTTTGCCTTCTCCTGTACAATGGTGGCGATACGTACATGTCTCTCAGCCGGCTCATCAAAGGTTGAGGCGATGACTTCGGCGTTTACATTACGTGCCATCTCGGTGACCTCCTCAGGCCGCTCATCAATAAGCAGAATCATCAGGTAGACCTCAGGATGGAACTTGGCTATTGCATTGGCTATATCCTGAAGCAGTATTGTCTTACCGGTTTTGGGCTGTGCCACAATAAGACCACGCTGACCCTTGCCTATCGGACAGAACATGTCAACGATGCGGACAGAGAGATTACCTTCACCAGGTTTGCATAGGGTGAACTTTTCATTCGGGAAGAGCGGCGTAAGATAATCAAACGGTACCCTGTCACGGATGAAGTCCGGAGTGCGGCCGTTGATCTCCTCGACTTTTATAAGGGGGAAATACTTTTCTCCCTCACGCGGCGGCCGGATAGTACCCCTGATGGTGTCACCCGTCTTCAGCCCGAAGAGCTTTATCTGGGATTGTGATACGTAGATGTCATCAGGTGAGCTGAGGTAGTTGTAATCGGGTGAGCGGAGAAAACCATAACCGTCGGGCATGATCTCCAGAACACCGGTGTTGGATACTATTCCCTCAAAATCATAAACTCTTTCCTTTTTCTCTTCTCTGACGGGCTCGGGTATGTTATTCTGGTGTGTTACGGTTTCGTGAGTAGCTGGACGAGTCACTTCGGCGCTGGCAGTGGTGGCAGCTTCCTGATTGCTACCATTCTCAGCGTCGTGTTCACTGAATCTGAGCAGGTCATGATCATTGTCAGCTATCGGGTCATGGGTAAACTGCTGATTGTCAGACATAGCCATCTGCTGCTGCTGGGTCTGGGTATTAGCCGGCTCCTTATCTTGTGACGGATGTTGCTGTGACTGCTCTGCCTGCGGTGTCTGCTGTGTACGTCCGTTGTCAGCTCTGGACTGGTCCTGCTGATCATCTTTATAGGTCCGGGGGCGTTTGTTGCGGTTCTGCTGCCAGTCTTGCTGGCTCCGGTCTTGCTGGCTCCGGTCTTGCTGATTTCGCTGCTGCTGGCTCTGTTGCTGCGGTGGCCTCTGCTGCTGCTGCGGCTGTCTCTGCTGCTGATCCTGAGGCTGTCCCTGCTGTTGAGGTTGTCTCTGCTGCTGATCCTGAGGCTTTCCCTGCTGTTGAGGTTGTCTCTGCTGCTGATCCTGCGGCTGTCCCTGCTGCTGAGGTTGTCTCTGCTGCTGATTCTGAGATTGCCCCTGTTGCTGCGGCTGTCTCTTCTGCTGATCCTGCTGTTGTTTTGACTGCTTCTGCCGTGGTGGTTGCTGCTGCTGTTTTTGAGGCTGTGCCTGCTGCTGTTTTTGGGGCTGCGCCTGTTGCTGCGGTGGCTTCTGCGGTGTCTGCTGCCGGGGTGGCTTCTGTTGTGCCTCCCGCTGAGGCCTGTCAGCCTGTCTGGTATTTGGTTGACCGGAGCGTTCCGCCGGCTTGCCGGACGACGGGCTTTCGCTCTTGACAGACTTGCGTGCATCAGTTGCATCTATTGCCTGCTGGTCAAGAATCTTATATATAAGATCCTGTTTTTTGAGGAGTTCTATCCTCTTAATTTTGAGCTGCTTTGCTATTTCCCTTAACTCGGGAACAAGCATTTCGCTCAGTTCAAGAATATCATGCATGTTGTAAAATGTGTAGAAAGATAAGTACGATTGATTTTTTGGTGAAGAGGGGAATGAGTTAACCCCGCCGACAGGGAAACCGACTTTTGCCAGTAATCCGATGCAATTTTAAACATAAAATCGTTAAAATGCAAATAAACAGCATAAAAATAGCCTCTTAATAATTATTTAAAGCATTGATCTTATAGGGTGAAAAGCTCTTTAGAAACAAAAAAATTTACATTTTTTGTTTTATTAACAATTATTTAGTACAATTGTAAGCTTTTGCTTTATAAAACTGCTGGAAGCGCTCTAAACTCACTGTCAATGCGTCAGTTAAAAATAACCAAACAGGTTACTAATCGCGACACGCCTTCGCTTGACAAGTATTTGCAGGAGATAGGGAAGGTTGAGCTGATATCTCCTGATGAGGAGGTGATGCTTGCACGGCGTATTCGTTCTGGTGATCATGATGCACTTGCCCGGCTTGTTAAGGCTAACCTCCGGTTTGTGGTTTCTGTAGCGAAACAGTATCAGAATCAGGGTATGACACTTCCAGACCTGATTCAGGAAGGCAACCTGGGGCTGATCAAGGCAGCACAGCGTTTTGATGAGACGCGGGGATTCAAATTCATCTCTTATGCCGTTTGGTGGATAAGGCAGGCTATCCTGCAGTCGCTTGCTGAGCAGTCGCGGATAGTCAGGCTCCCGGTTAACAAGATTGGTTCCATAAACAAGATAAACAAGGCTTACTCAAAGCTTGAACAGCGGTTCGAGCGTGAGCCCTCAACACTTGAGATAGCTGAGCTTCTCGAAATAGCGCCGGAGGAAGTTAAGGTAGCAATCCGTACCAATGGACGCACTCTCAGCATGGACGCTCCGATCAGCTCCGAGGAGGACAACACAATGTACGACGTGATGCAGAATAATGACACGCCGAGTCCTGACCGCAACCTCATTGATGAATCACTCTCTTATGAGATAGAAAAAGCACTTAATACACTCTCACCGCGTGAGGCCAGAGTACTGAAACTCTACTTTGGCATTGGCATGAAGCACCCCTTTACCCTTGAGGAGATAGGAGAGGAGCTTAGCTTAACGCGCGAACGTGTGAGGCAGATTAAGGAGAAGGCAATAAAACGTATCCAGTTTACAACACGGTGCCGGATACTTAAGTCTTACCTGGGATGATAATTAAACTATAACTATTTGTCATGAGCCATTTTGTGTCCCCGTCAATTCTTGCTGCTGATTTTGCCAACCTTGCCTCCGAGGTTGAGATGCTCAACGACAGTGTGGCTGACTGGCTTCACCTGGATATAATGGACGGAGTATTTGTGCCAAATATCTCATTCGGATTCCCCGTGATGGAGGCAATACGTGATCTCACTGTCAAGCCTCTTGATGTTCACCTTATGATCATTGACCCTGACAGGTATCTTGAACGTTTCAGGGATGCCGGGGCGTCCAATCTGACTGTCCATTATGAGACATGTCATAACCTTCACC
>CAYQNT010000081.1:0-11948 GCA_964418865.1 uncultured Rikenella sp. | reverse complement strand
AAGTCCCTTCACCCTGAACATTTACAATGGCTATTGTATTGGCATTGCCGGTTCCGATGGCTGTTGCTGTAGCGCCTGTAGCCACATTACTGCCGTTGTGCCATTGTATTCCGGAAGACAAGTCAGCAACTGCAGCAATGATTCCATGCATCTCACCTGCTACATATCCCGGATCTCCCTGTTGAAGGATATAGGCAATCTTACCTCCCTGGTACTCATCTCCGATTGTCAGCGGGCTAGTAGTAAAGCTGACCTCATTGCCATAAGCTGTACCTATTGAGTTGGTGGCATATGCTCTGATATAATACGTTGTGGCTGGCGTCAATCTTATCAGATTGCTCGAGAAGCTGCCTAAACCGCTGCCATCAATAGTATATGTGTCAGCAATTGTCGTCGGATTTACTTTTGTGCTCCAGCACAGCCCCCTGGCTGTTACAGGGGCATCGCCATCTGAGGTTATTTCCCCTCCGCTAAGAGCTGTGGTTTTAGTGATCTCAGTTACTCCGGCAGTAGTAACCACTGGTACTGTCTGTACAGTTTTCTCACCACACCCGGTTGCCAAAACAAAAATAATTCCAATAAATGTCTGATAGCCAATTATGCGCCTGATATTAGTTTTCATATTGCACTCAATTATAAATTTCTAGCTCAAAGAGTGTGTGAATATATACTCATAATAACTATTTCAGTATGTCAAAAATCATTCTTTACACTCTGAAAATATTATTAAACGGCAACCTTGCCAATTTGCCTCTATGACTTGAAGCCAAGTCAGGTCAGGTCACTACTTTAAAATTATCAGTCAGAAGCTTTATATGTGGAAGGAAATGACAGAACTGCAAGAGGTGCGTCAGCCAGGTAGTTATTCAGTCAGACCAGGCATTCGGTTGAATTTCGATTCTGCAAAATATAACAATTTTTAATCTGAGATGTTCCTGTTTAGTATAGAAATTCCATCTAATTTTGATTTACAAACAAAATGTGTATTTACCCCATAGCAAGTTTTGGAATCTTTTGCCGCAGCAAACTGCGGGGAACCGATCCGCCGAATGGCGGAGAGCTCGGCGAAGCCAATTTACCCAGTAAAGATTAAACACAATGAAAAGAATTCTGATTTCACTGACGCTGATATCGATAATGTTTGCTGCAGAAGCGCAGAAGAGCTATGCACTGCTGATCATAGACGTTCAGAATTTCTACTTCCCCGGAGGCCGGTCTGAACTTGTTGAGCCGGTAGCGGCGGCTGAAAGGACTGCAATAGCTGCAGCCCATGCCAGATCTGAAGGACAGCCTGTGATATACATACAGCATAAATCAGCTGCAGGTATGGAGATAAATGACATTGTCAAGCCTGCTGTGGGTGACGCAGTCTTTGTAAAGGAGGATGTCAACAGTTTTCTCGGAACAGGACTTGAAGAGCATATCAAAAATCTCGGTGTTGACACTCTCGTAATCTGCGGCATGCAGACCCAGATGTGTGTGGAGGCCGCTGTACGGGCCGCGCACGATATGGGCTATGCAGTAATTCTTCTCCACGACGCCTGCGCCTCGCGCAACCTGAAATTCGGCGACCGCGAAGTTACTGCGGCTGATGTTCATGCCTCAACGCTTGCTGCAATGAAGAGCTATGCATCGGTAATCTCAGTCGGAGAATGGGTGCAAAAATAGGGCGACAATCTCTTCAGCTACCTTGAGCACGTCAGCTTGCCCTACATCTATGACCTGTGCATCAGTGATCCCAAATTTGTTCATGACTGCTTCGGTCAGGTTTTTTCTGACAGCAATTATAACAGTGACACGGGTATCCAGTAGTAGCTCAACTATCCTGTTACTCCATCCCTGTCCCCTGAGTTCAAGGGGGCCCGCCTCATCAACAACAACCACGTCCATGTCACTGTTTACATAAGGATCAAGGGCATCCTGCCCTGCAGTGACACCCTCTTCTGACACAGTAAACCGCTCAACACCCATCGTTTCTGTTCCGTGAAGCCTGAGAAACGGTGTTCTCACTCCTGACGATATATTGTAGATATCATATCCGGTGGCTCTGCCCTCCTGAATTATTCGAAGAGCCAGGATACCGCCTGCTTTGATCTCTTTTTCCTCAAGCAGGCCTGTGAGTTTTGCCAGCCAGGCCGTCTTGCCCTCACCTATCGCTCCGGTGACAATATATATCTTCCTCTCCCTCATCTGCTCATTTCTGATTTCAGTCAGGCGCCTTTCCACACGTGTGATCATGCGATTAAGTATCGATACAGGATTTCTCACTGCTGTTTTCAAGTCAGGAATATCTGCAATCATCGTTGGCAGGCTTGCTACAGACAATTCCAGAGCAACCGGCAGCTGTCTGAAATAAGTACGGCTGAAGAGGCTGCGGATCTTAGGATTATAGAGTTCAGTACCCAGGGCTGAAAATCCTATTATGATTATCACCGCCCGGAAATTCATCTGGATACCTATAAGTATGGCTTCTGTCAAATTATTCTTACCGGGCTGGAAGGCAGAAAAGGCAAGGGCGGAGAGCATGGTTATGATGACAAAGGCGATCCAGAAGCCCGGCTTCGACAGTTGTCTCATGGCACGCTTGTAACGAAGGGCAAGAACGATGATCACCGGTATTACTATAGCTACCCACCAGATCCATTTAGTGAGGGTGACAATGACAAGCATGCCTGCAACAAGGAGTATATCAGCTGCCAGCCATCCCAGGGAGTAGGCGAACGGGGCACCGTTTCTGCCTGATGAACTTCTTATTACTGCAGGCTCAGGCAGTGACCCTTCGGGTGGCAGAGAAGCTATTCTTCTGCCGGTGATGATGCCTGCAACAGCAGCCACAGCGCCAAATAGTGCATACAGAACCAGCAGCACGATCAAAGGAGCCCAGAAGGCATCAAACTGCAGGTTAAGCTGCCTGGAAGCATACTCGGTAATGTTCTTGTATATATCAACAAGGTTCCCTCCGTAAAAGATGATCATGTTGAATATCTTCTGAAAGAGATTCCACGACATGGCTAGCATTGACCCGATGATGAAACCCAGATATGTCCTGCCCAAAACCCTGACCGAAGCTTCAAGCAGCAGTGATTCCATTATTATGGCTAGCATGGGGCCAAAGATGATAGCGCTGGGCGACATCGTCTTCATGATGGCGCAAATAACTCCGGCCCTCCAGTAAAGACCATGTTCACGCCATCTGTAACTGACAGCAATAAGTATAACAAGCGCAACAGCGGTCAGAAGGTTACCGCTGAAAGGCACCCGCAGGTTATGCAGGAAGCTGCCGAGAACAACCTCAGCAGCCGCCCATATGGTGCCGATAATGGTTGCCTTGATCCACTTATCGCTTATTGTCGCCTTATCACTGGTCAAACCGCAGCCTCAGATTTATCAATATCAATCAGAAAGGATCGCACTCTCTATAAGCCTCGATGACCTTAATAACCCCCTCCGGCCCCTTCATGCTGCGACCGTGTTCCATGCAGATCACCCCTTCATAATCGCGCGAATGAAGATAGCTGAAGATATTCCTGTAATTGATCTCCCCGGTGGTAGGCTCGTTGCGTCCTGGGTTGTCACCTACGTGGAAGGCAGCAATCTGATCCCAGCATGCTTCCATATTGGGAATCAGGTTGCCCTCGGTGATCTGCTGGTGATATAGGTCTTCAACGATCTTAACGGCAGGACTGTTAACTGCCTTGCAGACCTGATATGCCTGTGGCATCCGTGTAAGCCAGAGGCCGGGGTGATCGCGGAGAGTGTTAAGCGGCTCCAACACCAGCGTAATACCTTCGGGTTCAGTCAGTTCAGCACAGTATTTCAGGTTATCAATGACATTGGCCAGCTGAAGGTCAGGGTGGATTCTTTCATCGTACCTGCCGGGTACAATCAGTGCCATCTTGAAGCCTGTACGACTGGCTATCTCTATGCCTTCTTCCATCTTCACAGTTAGAAAATCACGCACGTCCCGGTGAGGAAGTACAAATGATGTCGTTGAAAAATCTGCATAGAGTACCCATGGCCCCATCAATAGTCCCATGCGCTGAATCAGAGAGGCAATACGCTCCTGTACCTGAGGGGTACGCTCGGGCAGGCCGTTGTCAAAGAGAGCCCTGAAACCCTTATCAGCAATGAACCGGATATTATCAAGAGGGTCATCACTACCGCAAAGCTCCCGGAACATGCCTATTGATGGGGCATATGCCAGCCTGAACGGTTTGTCAACGTCAGGGAGGAGTGCCGAACGACTCCTTCCGGAGAGCAGTGTTGGAACGGTGAAGAGTGCGGCCCCGGCCGCCACAGTGTTACTGATAAAACTGCGTCGTGATCTTTTATCCATGGTAATAAGTTAAAAGGTAAGAATCATTCTCCCGGTACAGGCACTGTCTTTGATACGTCAACAGGTCCCATCTCAAACACCTTCGGCCCAAGCTTCAGTTCAGAGTTCATCATCTCATCCCACGTCACCTTCTTTCCGGTGTAGGCTGATATTCTCCCCATGATACCTGCCATGGTTGATACTGCAACAGACTCTGCTTCATTCAGCGGTTTGCCTGTACGTATGGCGGTGACAAAATCAATATGCTCCTGGTCATACGGGCTCCTGATAAGCTGATCGGTCATCTTGCCCTGTTCATCAAGCTTGTACCCGTCATATTTCCATAGCTCGGCTCCTGCCTGGTCCCATACGGTGTTCTGGCAGTTGGAGGTGCCTTTGGTACCTTGTATCCATTCTGACACGTTGCCTTCGGTGCCGTTGATCTGGCGGCACATGCTGTGGGCATGAAATCCACCGTCATATATGAAGTCGGTACTGAAAAAGTCATACTGATCACCTGTGACACGGCGCTCGCGTGCACCGAATGACACTGCTGATACCGGCTTTTTGCCTGTGAACCAGTTGATGACATCGATATTGTGCACATGCTGCTCCACTATGTGATCGCCTGACAGCCAGCACCAGTTGACCCAGTCGCGGATCATGTATTCCATCTCAGACCACGAAGGATTCGGATCACGATACCACAGCTGACCCTGATTCCAGTAACAGTTTGCAGCCACTATATCACCTATCATTCCTTCCTGTACTTTACCCCATGTTGCCACATAGTCATGCTGATGATGACGCTGAGTACCGGTAACCACGCATAGTTCCATGCCCTTAGCTTTCTCACCTGAGGCCATTATCTGCCTGATACCGGCAGGGTCAACAGCTACGGGTTTCTCCATGAAGACGTGCTTGCCCGCCGTGACGGCAGCCTCAAAATGTTCAGGACGGAAAAAAGGAGGTGTAGCAAGAATTATTATGTCAACGCCGGAATCAATAACCTTCTGATAGGCGTCAAAGCCCGCGAAGCAATTCTCATCAGCTATCTCAACACCGTCCTTTACAAGCCTCTCACGGCATGCCTTTATCCTGTCGGGGAGCACATCGCCCAGGGCTGTAATTGTGAGGTTCGGTCCTGCATGCAGGAAGTTAAGGGCGGCACCGGTGCCCCTGCCACCGCAGCCTATAAGCCCTGCCTTAAGTAGCGGACCGTCAGGAGCGGAGTCAAGCATGACAGGCAGTATAACATTCCTGCGATTCTGTGATGAACATGAGGTTAACATTGCCGGTACAACAATGCCTGCTGCACCTGCAGCAGCAGCTGTGCCAAGGAAGTTCCTTCTTGAAATAGCGGATTTTTTCATAATAGTTTAAGATATGCTTTCAAAGTTACAATTATTGTTTGTACAATTCTTTAACCCCTGAGGGGTAATAATTTCATTGTTGGCAGCTGTCTGTCTAAAGTACTTAAACGCCTGCGGATTTTGATTTTATTGTTGCCTGCTGTTAATCTACAATGCTTTACGCTCTGCGAGCTATTATTTATTCTTCACTACCGTCTGATGCCTGCTCCCTGCGGCATCATCAGCGCTTAATACTACTCTGAACCCAACATAAAAGCAATCAGAGTACCACCATATGCTCTTCGGCATCTGCGGGTCGGTCTTCAGCCACTCATCAGTTCTGGTATGGTCACGTGCGGCACTCCTGACACCCGCAGCACCGTCACGGTATGATCCTCCTCTTATTACGTGCTCATCGGTTCCTTCATAGATGTCTGAACAAAACTCAGCCACATTCCCGCTCATATTTTTCAATCCCCACGGGTTTGCACGCACAGCGGAGGGCTCCTGCGTCTTTGACGGACTGTTGCCCTGGTAGATCACATAAGTATTGATTACTGATGTGTCAGCCTTCCCCCTGAAAATCCCCTTCTTCTCAAACCTGGCCGGATCACCTTCAAAGAAATAGGGTGTCTGTGTTCCGGCCCTGCAGGCATACTCCCATTCTGCCTCAGACGGCAGACGATAATTCTTCCCTGTGACCATTGAGAGCCACCGGCAGTATGTCTCAGCTGCATGCCAGCTCATCGAAATGGCTGGTCTGCGGCCCATCCCCCAGTTCTGATCCGGTTTACCATATGGAGGCGTAGCGCCGCTGATGGCATCAACACTGGCTCCCCTGACCCTCGATCCCTCTGTATCTGTTGACCTCCCTTCAGCTGCTGTCTGTCTATAAAACGCCATATACTCATCCCATGTGACCTCTACCTGAGCAATGAAGAATGAATCGACCCTCACCTCGTGCGCGGCCTCATCACTGCCACGCAAGGGTTCATCCGCGGGGCTTCCCATTGTAAATACGCCACCCGGCACTGCAATCATTCTGAACGACACAGCAGAACCGGGGATCTGCTCTGTAAAATCGTCAAAGGAACTCACTACGGCTGGTGCTTCAAACAGACTCTCCGGCTTTTTTCCGCCAGTACCAAAACCGGTGTTGCTGCCATGCAGATAACCGTCAATATAGTGCCCGGCATTGAGATGGCAGCTGATACACTGCAGGTTTTCACCCTTTTCATTGACCTGCTTATAATAAAGATGTGCCTCAGACCCTTCACGGGTAAGGGTGGCAGGGAAAAGATTCTCATGGCATTTTACGCATGTAGAATTATACACGTGCTTCGAAGCACGCTCAAGCGTTGAGGCTGCCTCCCAGTCAAATTCAGTTGAGTCTTTTGTCCAGTGACTCCATAGATCACGCAAACCTGTCCTGGCCTTTTCAACCAGATACCCTTCCCCTTTTGGCGGGAGATGGCATTCAACACATGAGACACGGAAACCTGACTGTGTGGCATAATGAGACCCCTGCTTCCAGCTGGCGGTAGCCTGAGGATGTACATGGCACGAGGCACAGAAGTCATTCGTTGAGGTGGCCTCAACAGCGCTCCCAAATCCTAAGATGATAAACGCCCCGGCAATAAGACCGATGATAAACCACAACCAGATCTTCCTCTTCACAAAAGCAGAATTACGGTTGTCAAGATAATAAAAAACAAAATCCGGTCAACAAGCGCCTTCACCTTACAGGTAAATGAGATGTTACTTACCTTTTGCCGTTAAATTAATGAACTGCCTCGCAGTAGAGCTGACAAGGGATCAATAGGAGTTAAGTTATTAGTCCGAAGCAAAGCTGTGGGGAATTAACCCTGTAATTATTAAATTTGGGAAAAGTCAAAATATGAAACGGACTATATTTGCATTACTACTATCATTCATTGTAATCTCTGCAGGGGCACATCCCTGGAAGCCTCGTCACTACGTGATCATAGACAGTGACGGAGGCATTGACGACCTGAAGGCAATATGCATGCTGATGGCCTCTCCTGACGTCAGAATACTGGCTGTCACGGTATCAGACGGATTTTATAAAGCCCCCGCTGCCTACGAAAAGATCAGAGGCATGGTTGATGGTCTGTGGCATGAAGGGCTGCCTGTATCGGAAGGCGGCGGAGCTATTAAACTTATTGAAGAGGTACTGGCTTCCGAGACCACTCCGGTGACATTCATTTCGATGGGGTCACTGAAGACGGCAGCCGATGCTATTGAGCGCTCCGAACTTTTCAGAGGGAAGGTAAAACAGATACTCTGGAGTAACAGTGGAGTCCCGGGCAGGGAAGGCTCAAACTTCAAGGCATCACCTGATGCTGCACTGAAAGTGCTTAATGGGCCAATTCCTGTTACGGTTGCAGGTGGCGGCGGCAAATTATTTTATGATAATCCGTTACTTGGAGAGATCAGTAAAATCAACACACCATACGCTTCAAGGGTCAAAGATCTGATAAGCTCAATGCCATCGCATGAATTTGTCTATACCGCATTTGATGAGATGCTTCCTTTGCTCCTGCACTTTCCGAAACTATTCAGCCAGACCCCAGGCACGGAGAATGCTGTTTATTGCACGCCAACAGATATACCCGCACTGCGGCAGGAAGCACTGGTAATACTAAAGGGAGAAACAGTGGAGAGGATGCAGGTCATAAAAAAAATGCCAACTGACACAGCATTTTACATGCCGGATATACAGCCGTTTGTAACTGATATACGCAACAAGTATGGTGAAGATGAATGGACTTCAGGCGTGATAGGCAATGAGCTTCACCGGCACCTTGGCGTCTTTGCAATCATTGGTGTAAAGATGGGTATAAGGGCCCGGGAGTATTTCTGCACCGGCGTTGATGAGATGAGTGTCACAACTCATGCCGGAGCTATCCCGCCTCTGAGCTGTATGAATGATGGTATTCAGGTCAGCACCGGAGCTACCCCCGGTCATGGACTGCTGACTGTCAGTTCCGAGGCGCCGTTTTTCGCGGCAGCTGATTTCACACACAAAGACAAAACTGTCCGCATCTCATTAAAAAAAGAGCTCGCGGATAAGGTTACCGCGGAGCTGAAAGAGATTAACTTCATCTATGGCCTTGACAGTGATATCTACTGGGAGCTGGTAAGACAAAACTCAATTAAATACTGGCTACAGTTTGACAGGCATGAGATTTTTGATATTGAAATACTTGAGTAACCTGCCACAAAAAACTGTGACTCCAGACCTTGTGACCTTCAGACCCTCGGACCCTTAGACTCTTAGACTCTCAGACCTTTCAATGAAACTCCCCGAACAGTTTCGACTTGTTGTATTTCTTGACCACAACACCATAAAGCAGGGCCGTCCAGAATGAGAAGAGGGCATAGACCAAAGCCGGCTTGACCATCTCATTGCTCTGTATGAGCGTTCCGGCAACCAGCAGCGCCAGCGTAGTATTCTGTAGCGCCACTTCAATGCCAATGGTCCACGATGTTCGTATCCCCGTCTTCCCGAAGATGCCCATAGCCATACCTACGGCAAACCCGGCAAGGTTGATTATTACAGCATATGGCAGTATGCTCCACAGATCGGGGTAAGTGATGCCTGACCCGCCCTTTGACTCGTCAAGAAAAGCGATAACTGCATAAACACCTGCAAAAAGAATTATCATGATAGTCCTCACCGGCTTTTGTATTTTGTCAGCTATCTTCTCACGGTAATACCTTAATAGTACACCGATGAAAGCAGGCAGCAGGGTCACAAAGAAGATCTGGAGAAAAGTCTGCACAAGCGGCAATTCAAAGGGTGAATGCCTTCCGGTAAAAACTGTCAGTGCAAGATTGACCAGGAGCGGTATAGTAATAAGAGTTAAGAGGCTGTTGATGGTTATAAGGGAGACTGACAGCGCCACATTCCCCCTGAAAAGAACCGTTACAAATCCGGAGGTAGTCCCGCCCGGGCATGCTGCAAGAATGATGAACCCTACCTTTACTGCAGGAGGAAGATCAGTAACCCCTATAATAATAAAAACAATCAGTGGCAGCAGGATCATCTGTGAGACAAGTCCGAGAAAAAATGCCTTTGGTGACCGGTAGATCTGCCGGAGATCATCAAAATTAATTGAGAGGCCAACACCAAACATGATGCTGGCCAGAACAGCACTGACAAGAAGATCAATATATGAAAGGTTCATCAGTACAAAGTAACGTCTTTTAGTTAATGTGACAATAATTATTAATGCTCCTACCGCCGAAATCGGTATTGTTTTCTACTTATACAATTAGTAATTTAGCTCCTGAAAAGGAGCTTATGTGAAGTCACCAGAGATGTATTTCTACTCTCATATCTGGAAATCATTTATCCGTAATGAAAGGTGGAGAAGGAACATCTTCACGAGGATAATGTATCTTTTATTATCTCTCTATTTTATTACAGTATTTTCGATTCTCGGTTATGAGATCAGTACTTCACTGGCAAAAAGCGGAGGTGATGCAGTTGCCATGTTTAACGGATACCTGATCTGGTATCTTGCGGCGGACTTCCTTATCAGATGTATCATGCAGCCAATACCGTCACTGGATGTAATCCCCTATTTCCGGTTCCGCCTTCGCAGAAGCAAAATAATAAATCACCTTCTTGTCCGCAGTGCTGTCAACCTGTTTAATTTCCTTCCTCTCTTTCTGATCATACCCTTCGTGCTGAAGGTACTGATGCCTATTGACGGAACCTCTGCCGGGCTGCTCTATCTGGCAGGATGTCTTTTGCTTTTAATATTCAATAATTACTTCGCACTCCTGGTCGGTTTCCCGGCGAGAGCAAACTTTCTGTACTACCTGATACCCCTGGGTATTGCCGGTGCTTTGGGGCTGATTAATAAATACGCCATACCTCTGAACACCTTCTCAGCAGATCTGGGCAGGCTGTTATCGGAAGGCAATCCTTTCGTCTTTGCAGGGGTGGCGGCAATGATTACCGCGGTGATCATGCTTATCCGGAGAATCCTGCGCAGGAACCTTTATATTGACAGAACTAACTCTAAGAGAGAGAACAGGGCTGCCGGAGCCTCCTTCTCAGGGTATTTTAGAAGGCTTGGCGATACCGGCCGTTATATGTCACTTGAGATCATTATGCTTGCCCGTAATAAACGGCCCCGCAATACCATGCTCCTCGCACCTATTTTTCTGATCTATTTCTGCTTTATGTTTTTCCAGTCAGATACCTTAAGCGGTCAGACACTTCCCCTGGTAATTACAAGCTTAGTGCTTGGGCTGGGATCAGTCTCATACGGCCAGTTGATCTTCAGCTGGGAAAGCACATACTTTGACGGCATAATGGCCCGAAAGAATAATTTCCTCAGCTATCTCAGAGCAAAAGTGTATCTGCTGGCAATACTGGCAATCATAGCCTTTGTTCCCTTAGCTGTTGTAATAAAAATAACAGGAAAGATGAACATATTCCTCTTTTTAGCTCTTTTCCTGTTCAATCTCGGAGCAAACGCCTTTATTGTGATGATGCTTGCCATGCTAAATGACGGACGTCTGGACCTTAAAGCCGGCACATTCATGAACTACCAGGGTGTTAAGGGAAGTCAGTTTTTTCTGGCACTGTTTTTTGTCGCACTGCCTGTTGCCCTTTTCAGTCTCTTCCAGTTCCTGATAAATGATACCGCCGGCATCATAGTCATTGCAGTCATAGGTCTTCTTTTCATCTTCTCGCACGAGTGGTGGCTGAAGAATGTTATCGCTGCCAGCTTCAGAGCACGTAAGTACAAGTCGCTTGAAGGATTCCGGAAACTTTCAACTTAATCTGCCGCCACCAATGATCACAGCTACAAACCTCATTAAAAGCTATAACCGGAAAGTCGTTCTGAATATCAGTGATCTCACTGTTAATGACGGAGATATCTTTGGGCTGGTTGGTAATAACGGGGCCGGCAAGACCACCCTCCTGCGGCTGATGCTTGACCTGATAAAGGCTGACAAGGGTTCAATAGCCATCGGCGGTCATATTGTCTCAAAATCTGAAGAATGGAAGGACTATACATCCTCGTACCTTGACGAAGGGTTCCTGATTGATTTCCTCACTCCTGAAGAGTACTTTTATTTCATTGCAGAGGAGTACGGATTTACAAAAGAGCTGATTGATGCGAAACTTTCGGAGTTCAGTGATTTCTTCAACGGTGAGATCCTCGGTCAGAGGAGGAAGTACATCCGTGACTTTTCAAAAGGGAACAAGCAGAAGATAGGCATTGCCTCAGCACTGA